>BBFD01000023.1 GCA_001313065.1 Silvimonas sp. JCM 19000 | reverse complement strand
CCCTCATCCAAGAATGAGCAAAAAAAAGCACCTCACCGGGTGCTTTTTTGTATTGATAGTAATGCGTCTGAGACTAACTTTCTTCCGATTCATGAGCATCGACCTTCGGCTTAAGGAGGCTGGTCAGCTTTTCTACTTGCTCATTTCTCTTCGTTATGGCCTCAGTACCAACCCTTTGAGAAGACTTTAGGAACTTCTCTGCCAGCTCATTGGCAAGACCCGCACTTCTGACCTTACCGGCTACCTTCACTGGCTCGCTAGACTTGATATGAGTCACATCTTTGACTTTCTTCAACTCGCCTTCAAGATAGGCCCAGAACGGTTGCGAGGCGTAATGGACTTCTGCTTTTGTGATCGAATCTTGAGCAGCATAGAAATCAGGAATGACCACGGACTTGCGAAGATCCAGCCATTCCACGAGCTTTTTTTTAGGCTTCCCATTGCTGGCTTCCTTGAGGACATCCAGCGCATGCATGATGGGCAAGTCCTCTGAAACCGCGAGTTCACACACAGGAAGCAGATCCAGCATGAGATGAATAGCGGTGTCTTCCAAGTCGCCATCGACCAGACCACCATGAGCGACCAAATTCCTCAGCACCGGGAACTTGAAGGAATAGTATTCAAAAAAAGAAAAAAAGCTCCGCATCTTGCCATCAATGTGTTGAAGCTTGTCGTTCAATGACGAGATGTCTAGCTGGCTTTCGGAGACACCAATTTCTCTACAAATATCGGCAAAAAATCCCCTCAATCTGCAACGGGGCCATGCTGACCAAGGAAATGTAGTCCTTTGCTTCGAAGTGCCGAAGCATTGTCTCAATGATCTGTTTTCGGCTGGACAGGATGTGAGATTTCCCCACTAGATCCAGAAGCTTTTCCCGAACGCTTGGAAGCTCACCAGGAACTCCGTTGATATAAGCAAGCGCATATTCCTTGAACTTCGCTGGTGAACTCTTGCATTCCTTCACCATTTCCCGGTAGCCGGACACTGGCAGATCCATGAATTTATTGGAATACGAGTCCAGCGAACGAACGTCGTAAGGATCGGCTGGTGCCCAATGGAACCTCCGACCAAAAGCATACGGACTATCCCCAAACAAAGAAGTAGAGAATGCAAAGACAGGACTTTTCACGGAGGCTTTGGAGATTGCATATGGCCTGATCTTGTTTGTCATGAAATCAACGATCTCATCCTTAGCCACAAGATTCTTGTTCTCAAAGTATTCCAGTTGGTTCCTGTAGTACCGCTCATCCGCAGTCAGTCGCCCATCGTTCTTCTTTTTTTTCCTCTAGGCTAACTAGCTCTTTCCTGATGAAAGAAAGGTTCTTTGCAAGTGCAACAAGATCCTCATTCACACGGAAGCAGATCTCGGAAAATTTCTCTTTTGGCTCACCCTCAAGGTGCAGATACTCTTTCTCCACGAAGCTCCAAAACTCCGCTGAATCAGCAGGAATTTTTTTCTCGTGGGGAGCATGCCTTGTAAGCTGCCTCAAGCTCAGCTTCGGTGGAACTCACGTTGAGTTCAAGAAGCTCACAGAGAAAAAAAATCTTCGCAAGCTTCCGCTTGCCCAACTTGAACACATCGTTCTCGGCTAGGACCTTGCCACTCAGACCGAGAATTTCCCCAAAGGTGGTGGATTCGTTATAAGCCATCTATAGAAAGTCCTTGTTGTTCTTTTTTTTGTCTTTATCAACGTGCGTGGCGAGCAATACACCAGCCGCACAACCTCACATGAAGTTGAGCATGAGACGACCGATGGAGTTGGTCAGATCACGAGCGAAGAGAGCAAGCCACCTCTGGGAGTCGTCACCAAAGTGGGACTCGCTGAATCCATTGCGCGAGTTCGCGATCGCGTTGGTCAGCGTGGGCATGGCATTGACGATCTCAACAGGAAACGGACCTTGTGCCTGAAGCTTCTTGCTGATGTCGTCCTTCACCACCTTGCACAAGGGCATGAGGTCCGTCAGAGCCGCTTGCTCAGGAACATGTTTGCGAATATATGCCTTGTAGAGCCCTTCAAGGCACGTATAGCTCAACGTGGTTGCACGGTTGTAGTGGTGAGCATCGATGGCGTGGTCAATGTCCTTGAGGCTGTTGTTCAGCTTCGCGGAGTTCCAAAGATCCACAGGGACTACGGTCGTGGGCACCGCCCGGCCGCCACCGAAGACGATGTTCCGCACGTTGTCTGCTGCTGCCTTATCGTGAGGCTCAATGTGGTCAACGAACACCCGGTACACGCGGAATCGCTGCTCTTCTGGTAGCCCTTGAATCAGGTCCCAGTAGAAGTCTTTGCGTGAGTTGGACTTACCCTGCTGCCGCCGCAGGGCAATCAACTGCTGATAGCTTGGCGCACCAGGATCAACCTGCTGCACCATGCGGCAGAACGTGGAACCACCGACATACAGAGCCTTGTTCTCGCTGTTGAGGGCCGCAAACAGGTAGTTGTAGGCAGCGATCCAGTTCACGGAAGTGTTCATTTAACTCCCGCAACTGCAACCTCAGCGAATTCCTGCTGCACGACTTCCACCGGCTCCAAGAACTTCTTCAGTGCCTCTTGCTGCTCCAACAGGAACGGAGCATCCTTCACCTTGCTGTGAAGCTCAATAGCCGCTTCTCGGCCCTGATCAAAATCGTGTCGTAAAGCAGCGGAGAAATCTTGACCTCTTCACCATGTGTGGTGGGCTCGTTTTCACCATACTCAATCTTGTCGCCCAGCACGAAGCCGTCCACACGGGTGTACTTCTTCAGGTAGCCCTTCTCGCGCAGCTCCTTCACGTACTTCCAGACCTGATCCTTTTCCTTGCTGCCAAGGGCAAGGCCCGTCGTCTTCAGATCGATGATGACCAAGTGCTCAACCCCGTCTTCGTCGTGGTTCTCGTCATAAGAGGCACGAGCATAGAAGCCAACGCTACTGTCAGGCAGAGCCACGAAGTCTGGACGGTTCCGCGTGCCTTTTCCATCTTCGTCCTTGAAGATGGTCTTGATCACATTGGTCATGCCTTTGTTGGACGTGAATTCAATGGATTCAAACTGGGCGCCGAACATCCACAGCCCCCGCTCAAACAGCGGTTGCAACTCGTGGACTTCATCCACACCGACTTGTTTGAGTTTGCTCCGTAGTTCGCCAATGAGCTTCAAGCGGTTCTGGATCTCGTCCAGCACCAGCTTTGCCATACCAATGGTCCACTCCTTCAGGATGTCGTGAAGGGTGTCGTAATCGTTCGGCTCGCACTTGTGCAGAAGGTCAAGCAGCCCATAGCGAGACTTGGACTGCTCCAGCTTGGCAAGGATGCTGGACAACTGCACGATCTCGTTTTCACCGAAATTCGGACAGGTATCAACCACCTCATTGACGAAGCTCTCAACCCGGTCCTTGCTCACCGGCGACAAGGTGTTCATCGTCGTGCCGATCTTCTCAATCACGGCACTGCGGCGGGTGTCTCTCTCGGCCTTGCTGGCGTCAAAAAATGATCTGACGAACGCGGTCTTGAACAGCCTCACGGGTCTTGTTCCAAGCCTCGTTTTCTTCCTTGAACCGCTCCAGTCGCCTTGCACAGCATCGTGAGCATTCAGGTAGTCGGCCTGGACAATGAAGGTGAACCGCTTGGCCTCTGAAGTTCGACCATCAAGGATTCGTTCGTAATCGCTGCGGCTCCACTTGCACTGTCCCACGGCTCGGCTCTGGACCCACCAGGCCAAGCCATGCTGCTTCGTGGTCTTGTCGGCCTTCTTGGTGTCAATGTGAAGGATGATTGCCTTGCCGTAGCCCTCAACATCCACCTCACTCTTTGAGAGCAAGTCGGGGATGTCGTTGAAGGTGATCTCGCTGCCGTTCAGCTTCACCTTGAAGGCAGGGTTGGCAAGGAACCGGCTACCAATTAGCTCACGCGCCTTTTCAGGGGTGAACATGAGGCGTGGGATCGTGCCGTTCCCAACAATCTCCGTCCCGTGTCCCTTCACGCCCTTGTCTTTGAAGGAAATCTCTTCAAGCACCAGCGGATCGGTAGCCGTTCGGTGAACACGACACACGAACTCCTGCCCGTTTTTTTTCGGGAGGTGATCAGGTATTCAGAGGCAAAGCAGAAGCTGGCAAAGCGGCCCTTGCCGTTCTTTCCGAACACAAGGCGGGGATGCCTTGAACGTCGTCAGGCGGGACCGTGGTGGCGCCACCAGACGAAAGACGGTTGTAGGCAATGGTGCGCCAAATGTACTGGAACTCGTCACGGGTCATACCGTGCCCGTTGTCAGTAATCTTGAACTGTCTCTCAAGCTGGGTATCAGGCCACGTGATATTCACTTCGGTGCCGTAGCGTCCCAGCAGTTGGCAACCAACTCCACTATGGCGGTAGCGGGTCAGTGATGATGGCCCCGGCGTAGCTCTCAAGGAACCGTTCATCGTAGAGAAGTGTTCTTTGCTCCATCTGCCTCCCCCTTTTAAATGCTTTCTGCGATTCAGACCTTTGCAAAGCTAATGGCTTCGAGTGTCAGCCTCTGAGTGCTGATCAAGAACGAATGGTTCGTCTCGGCATAGCGCACATACTTCTCGGCCCCAAAGTGCGGTAGACAAGTCGGAGAGCACGAGCGGAACTTCGGGTTTGAAAAGTCGCTGCTGCTCTCACTTACGAGACCATCATTCGCACCCGGCCCAAGTTTCCACTGGAGGAAGGCATTGATCAACTTGTTGCGGATGAAGTTCTCACCGAACTTCAGCATGTTCTTGCCGCCCGACATGCTCAAGAACTGAACGTCTGGAGCGACTGGTTTAGCCTGAAGAAGCTGCTGAAGAAACGGATTCGCCCCGTCTTGCATGGTCAGCTGAAGGGCCGAGCGGCAAGAAGACGAGTAGCCACCATTGTTCAAGCCGGTGTAATACTCACCCCATGTGACGAAGCAGCGGACAAGCTGACTGTTCGTGAGCGTCGCATCGTGCGGCGTCCCAAGCGTCACCACCTTCCTGACAAACCGATTGCCGCCGTTGAAGCTGACAAACGCACGGGCGACCAAGCCGCCCATGCTATGGCACACGAGAACGACCTTCCTGGTCTCTGAAATGGAGCCGCCCGCCATCTTGTCCAACGCTTCCAATGCGTCAGCCAATTCAGCAGCAGCACGATCAATCCCGTCATACGACGGGTAGTTGAATGCGAGAGCAACAATCCCGTTGTCTACGAACTCTTGCATCATCGTGCCAAGATACGCAGAGTTTGCAGTGAAGCCATGAATGAAGATGGCTACATGGTCGGCCTCAAAGTGGCCGACCTTAGCGTTCTCAAAAATGGCGGGTGAAGGCGGATTGGCAATCTCCTTCTTTACGAGTCGCAGAAGGCGTGCTCCTGATTCCTCCGGGTTGTGTCCGAGATTAGTGGAGGCCATTTTTTTTACCTCCACGACAACGAAGCTCAGAGTCAGAGCGAGTTCGGCATCAAGGCTTTCTTCAGCCATTTCCTCTTCTGGGTCAAACAAGGCCCAGTAGCCAAATAGATCAATCTTCCCGTCCTTCAACTCGCCAATTGTGCGGATTGAACCACTAGGGAAGACTCCAATGGCAGAATAGGCTGTTGCGCCATTGATTCTCTTTAAATATGCACTCTCATCTAGCAAAATAGCAGAAGGAGTAGCCTTGGCGAACTCTTCTATGGACTTATCGTCCGATCCGATCCTTACCTTAATGCTGAGGGCCGAAGGATTTGTTACCTTTTGCGATGAAACCCACTTCGGCAGTTTTTTTCATAGAAGATTTCGGCTTCCGAGATCGACAGAGGCTTCAGCGATCTTGAGACCTCATATGCATGGCCGTTGACAAATGAATCCTCATCCTCGTGCAGAGACGGCAAGCCCTTAACGATTTTCATCGTTTCAATACTGACCGTCACTATCCGCTGCAAGAGCTTAAGCGAATAGGCAGGATCACCCATAGTCTCATTTGCCCATGAGCCTGGATCGTTAGTAATTTGGCTTTCCTTGTGCTCGGATACAGCCTGCTTCTCCATCACCCACTCAATCGCAGGACGGCCATTCACCACATACTCATAGGCCTCCAACGGAACACCAGAAACCGTGATCTTGTTGTTGTATGTGATCCGAGTCCTGTCGTGCTTCTCGCCATTCTTCCCTTTCCCATATTTCATTTTGGAAGGGACATGCAATTCAGCAGCCGTTAGCCCAGCAAGGCTCTTGACCCCTTCAATGCTCAACGGGTATGGCTTCACGCTCTCGTAGTTCAGATGCAGATCAGCAAGTGCTCTACCTGCCGCGCTGAATTTCTGAAAATCCTCAAACGTCGCCGCCCTTGGAATGCGAGGCAATTCTTTTGAAAGATTGTCCTCGTACAGCGTGCGATAGGAAGGCGAATGCAGCAACCCATAGACATAGTAGAAAACGTCTTCCTTCGTAACTTTCTCGCCGGGATAAGCCTCTTGAAAGTGAACCAATCCCTCATCATTGAGAGCATATCTTCTCTTCGGTGCTGCACTGGTGGCAGCAAATAGAGCCCCCTGATTCTCCGCTGATTCAGCGTCCTCAGAATCCTCTTCATAGATATAAAGTGGGAAGCACTGACCAGTGTCCAGCATATGGAAGTCTGGAACCCGATCTGCCATCAACGTGGAGAAGCCGCTTCTGGCTCCAACACCACTTATGCAAATGACTCGGTTTTCACTCTTGGCGTCAGGGAAGAGAGCCGGCATCTTATAGACATATTCATTCAGCCTACGATTGAAGTAAAGCCACTGCTTAGTGAATGGGCGATACAAGGCTGTGACGATGCTCTTGCCGTCAAACTCCTGAATCTTCTCTTTCAGGACATCCTTCTTGAGTGCTCTGGTCCAGCTAATCTTGGTCGCGTCTTTATCAATGAACCCATCAAGACCATCTTCACGGTCCTTTTTTGCTCTTGGTTCCAAACGCTTTGGCAAATCTCATCACTTCGCCGTTATAGACAGAAATCATTCTGCTCACATTGGCAGTAAGAGATGTCTTGGAAGACGAGTAGCACCAAGAATCCCTGGCCGTGGTCACACCTTGGCTAAACAAATCAAAGAGCTTTGGATTGTCGCCCCTCTTGTCACCCATGAGGATGTTTTCAACAAGGCTGTTGTCTCGCTGATTGATCCAGTCACCGTGTTCGTCAGGTGTGATCTTCGTCCAGCCAGACTCCAATTCATTGATACCAAAAAAAACACTTCCCAGTTCGGAAATCTTGTCAAGCTTTTGCCGAGTCGTCAGGTCGTCGCCAATGTCATGGTAGAAAACTTCTGACGGGCCCTTAGCTCTCGGATTCTTGACTAGGATCGTGATGGAGATCCCATTCATACTTCCTGCGTCAAAAAAAATATTCTGACCTTCCCTTGCTCGGCCTTTACTGAGCATGTTCTTGCGAATGTCACCCCGCAGGTTCAGGACGTGAATTGAGTTGAACTCATTGAGCAGAGTCTTTCTCATGCCGTCCATCGCAGACTTCTCAATGAACCCCGACGCAGACACGAAACCGATCACGCCACTGTCGCCAATGCGGTCAGAGGCCCACCTGAAGGCACGCACATAGCTGTTGTACAGGTTGCGCACATTGGGGCGCTCCGACAACTCTGCATAGGTAGCCTTGATTCGGCTGTTGGAGTGCGGATAGCTGCTACTGGGCCCTTCATCGTTTGCACTGGCCTGCCCTTCGGAGTAGGGAGGATTGCCAAAAATGACCCTAATATCCAGCTTCTTCTGCTTACGCCGACGAGAACTGTTGTCGGTCAGCGCTGGCGTGGCTAGGTCGTCTTTCTCATACAGAGCAAAGGTGTCTGTCAGGCAGATACCACCGAAGGGCACATACTCCCCGCCCATCAGATCATGGTAGATCTGCTCGATGTTGATTGCAGCAATATAGTAGGCCAGTAGCACAATTTCATTGGCATGAATTTCGTGCTGATACTTGTACGCCAGTTGCTCTTTCGTGATTAGACCACTCTGAAGCAGACGGGCAATGAATGTTCCGGTGCCAGTAAAGGGATCAATGATGTGAACATTCTTGTCACCAAGAGTTTGGCCGAACTGTTGGTGCAGAACCTCATTGATACTCTTGATGATGAAATCAACGACCTCAACGGGTGTATAGACAATGCCAAGCCGCTCAACCAACTTCGGGAAGGCGTTCTTGAAAAAACTTGTCGTAGAGGTCAACAATAATTTTCTGCTTGGCCTTGACTTCAGTGATTCCCGAAGCCCTCATTCGGACGCTTTCGTAGAACTTGGTCAGCGTCTCGGATTCTTTGTCAAGGTTGTGCTCGTTCAGGACATCCAGGACCCCTTGCATGGCCTTGGATACGGGGTTGTTGCTCGTGAAGCTATAGCCCTCAAAGAGAGCATCAAAAACTGGCTTCGTGATGATGTGCTGGGCCAGCATTTCAATGGCTTCAGCACGAGTAATCCCATCATTGAGATCAGCTCGCAGTTCCTTCAAGAACTTGTTAAACGCCTTGATTTCGGATGTGTTACTTTCAGTTCCAAGAATCGCCGTGATTCGGCTAATGTGGGTCTGAGCGATCTTGGCAATGTCCTTGGCCCAATCGTCCCAGTAGAGGCGATTACCAACCTTCTTGACGACCTTCGCAAGAATTGCACGCTCAATCTCACTGAACTCCATCGTCAGCTTGAGTTGGGCATCCTCCCCAGTCCCAACCTCTTTCTTACCGGTGGGCTTTCCGAGGTTGTCTGTATTCTTTCCTAGCTTCTGGTTCTCTTTCTTGGTCTTGGTCTTTGGAGCAACGCTGTTGGTGACAGCGATTACTTCCATTTTGCTTCTGTCTTGCCCCGTCAGTTCAAGCTTGTTGATCATCGCATCAAAGCGATCATCATGAGAGCGAAGAGCCTGCAAGACTTCCCATACCACCTTATAGGTCTTGTTGTCGTTCAGTGCTTCTTCTGGAGTGACATTGGCTGGAATGACCACTGGCAAAATCACATAGCCAAGCTTCTTGTTTCCGCTCTTGCGCATGACACGTCCAACGGACTGGACGACATCAACCTGAGAGTTTCTTGGAGTCAAGAACAGCACTGCATCCAGTGCTGGAACGTCCACACCTTCTGACAGACAACGGACGTTTGAAAGGATGCGGCAGGTATCAGGAGGGGTTTCGTCTTTGAGCCACTGGAGCCTGTTGTTTTTTCTCCGCAGCCCCCATTCCTCCATCAACGTGGAGAGCTTCACACACAAGTTCGCTGATTGCTTCGGGGTTGTCAGGATTCTCGTCTATCAGGTCCTGACGATAGCATTCACGACCCGCTGAAACATATCAGCGATATGTTTGGAGCTGACCTTATGGGTTCTTGCACCTTGGCTCAGCTCAATGACTTGTGCGAAAGCAACCGCCCTGCGCATCGGCTCAGGATCAAAGTTCAGATCGTCGCGGGAGTCCATTTTGGACAAGGCCCGCCAGCAACCAACGATCTTCGCAGCATCGTCAACACGAAGACTGTTGTCCTCATCGGCGAGAAGCTTTTGAAGGCTCTTGCTGATATGGTCTTCGCTGACGGTCAGAACAATAACCTTGTAATCACAAAGAACTTGAAGGTTATGAACAGCCTCAGAAAAGGTAATCGTGTGCAATGTCTCGCCATAGAATTCAGGGCGGTCCATTGAGTAGAGTTCGATGCTCTCGTTCTCAGCCTTTGCTTTCGCTTGGACTCCATAGACTTTAGGGGTAGCAGTCATGTAGACCCGCTTCTTCCCCTCGATGAAGCCGGCATCGTGAATCTTCACGAAGTTGGAGTCCTCTTCACCTTCGTAGGTTGCCCCTGTCGTGCGGTGAGCCTCATCGCAAATGATCAAGTCAAATTCGGGCAGGCCATAGAGCTTTTGTGACTCAGAGATTGTCTCAATAGAGTGATAAGTGGAGAAGATGACACTCATGTGTTCATCATCTTCACGAGCCGTAAACGCCTTGGCTAGTTGCTTTGCGTTAGTAGTCGCTGGATACTGCAATTCATGAGCAAGCAGCTCAAAATCATCTTCCTTGGTGTTTCTTTTCTTACCAACTTCACTGTCTGAGCAGACGGCATAGCAATGCAAGGGGAGAGAAGCCTCTTGAGTCCATTCCGTCAAAGTCTGGGAAAGCAGGTTGAGCGAGGGCACAAGGAAGAGGATTCTTCCCCGCTTCCCATTCGCACCAGACATTTTTTTCGGCTAAGCGCAGTGACGTGAAGGTCTTTCCCGTGCCACAAGCCATGATGAGCTTGCCACGGTCAGCTTCCGCCAGCCCCGACACTACATTGTTGATTGCGGTCTGTTGATAGTGGCGAAGCTCTTTTGCCTTCCGAAGAATTGGCTTTGAGTCAGGCCTTTTAAGGGTCTGACTCCAGTCAATCATGCTCGTTTCGAGATCACTTAGATTGACAGTGGCAACCGGAGGCGTCTGATCAACAAGCGCATCCTTAAGGTTGTAGCTCAACTTGTCTGTAGAAAAGACGATGACCCGATGTGCGAACGCTTCTTTCCAGAAGCCGTGAAGAAGGAATCCACATCATGCTTATATAAGGTACGGTCAGCGTCCCAGAATTTAGCTTGGATAGCGTGATACTCGCCAAGAGTGGTCTTGGCTACCAAGTCAATGCCCGTATCTACACCAGGATCTTGATGACCATCTGCGATCCACTTGGCACGCCATGCCTCCCACAGCCAAACGTCCGAATAGAGATCCTGATACTTTGGCTCGTTGCGAAGATAAATCTTCACAAGGCTCTCAAAGTATGTTCCCTTCTCTCGCTCGGATTTCGATCCCGCCCGAAGCTCTTCCAGTAATTTATGGAGACTGCTCATTGATCTTCTTTTCTAAAATTTTGTTTATTTATTGCCAGCTTCTTCATCCCACTTCTTCAGCAGGGCAAGCTTCTCACCAATCTTGATCTCCAACCCTCTTGGCACTGGTTGATACCAACCAGGCTCTTCTATGCCTTCGGTAGGTAAGTCTCACCAGCCGCATAGGCATTAGGTTCATCATGAGCATAACGGTATTCATGCCCATAACCTAGTTCCTTCATGAGCTTTGTTGGGGCATTGCGAAGATGAACAGGCACCTCCCGGCTCTTGTCCTGCTTCACAAAAGCACGAGCTTGGTTGTAGGCGTTGTATCCCGCATTGCTCTTCGCAGCCACTGCCAGATAGATCACTGCTTGACCAAGGGCCAACTCACCTTCTGGACTAGCCATTGAAGCGCTCCACCTTGCCTTTGGTCTTTGCCCGGTAGGGCCGGCACAACCGGGGCACGAAACCATAGTGACTGGCCAGATCCATGAAGGCCGGCTGGAAACGGTGCAGACCCGGACCATACGCATCGCGGCCGGTGACCACGGTCTTCATGTTGTCGTAGAGCACCTCGCGCGGCACGCCGCCAAAGTACTCGAAGGCATGTTCATGGCAGGCCAGCAACGTGGGCAGCTTCTCGTCGCTGACGAATTCGACATAACTGGCACGACTGAACCCCAGGGTTGCCACGAAGGCAGAGAGTGGCGTCGGTCCTCGCCGGAACGTCACCCAGTCCACCTGCATCTGTTGGCCCGCCGGCGTTTCGAAACGCACTAGCGGTTCAGGCGCGGCCGGCACACGCAGGCTACGCAGGAAATGGCGCACCCGCGACAAACCGCCGCGATAGCCCTGCTCACGCAACTCCAGCAGAAGTGCAGTTGCAGGCAGCCAGTCTGGATGGGCTGCTGCTACCCGCTGTCGCAGGTAATCCTTGAAGGGATCGAGCTTGTGGGGGCGACCTGCTGGCGGCGTCCTGGCGGGCTGGCCGTGAGTACGCAGGTATTTGCGTACGGTATTGCGGGAGAGCTGCGTGCACGTGCAATCTCCCGGATACTTTTGCCCTGACGGGCGAGGATACGAATTTCCACGATGACCTCTGTCGTTAGCATTGGCCCTCCGCAAAGGGCCCATCCTACCGTGGCGGGTCAAATCCGGATTGCTGCACCTGGGTCATTCTGATTGTGCTGGTGACAGGGCCATGAGGTGGGTCAGAATTCGATGCAAAAGATGGGTCAATGTTCAGTGCAAATTAACAGCCCGCGGGCGTGGCGGGCAGACGATTGCTTGCAGCAAAACGAAAAGGCTCCTGATCAGACCGGGCGAGCGCACGGCGTCGCCTGATGAAACACCATCTGCCAAAGGCCGTCGCGCAGGCGCCACAATGAGCTTCGGAGTGCGAACAGGGGCTTGCCGGCCGTCTCTTGTGAATTCTCAGTACGATACAAAACCTGCATCACATCTGCGCTGATCTGAACCACGCTGAAATCGCTGGCCTGAATTTCAAAGCCGACCTCGTGTTGCAACGCCGCCAAAGTATCCGCTTTGCGATAAATTGCACCGGACCGACCGTACTCAACAAAGTCATCGGCCAATAGCTCTGCCACTCGCTGCGATTTGCGGATATCGGCCCGATGCAGTTCTTGTTCGTATGCAATGAGAGTTTTCGGTTCGATCATTTCTGCTTTTCATAGCGCCGCTTCTCAGCCGGTGGCTTGAACACCCTGTCAAATTCGAACGCCAATCACCCTGGAAATCTGGTCAGTATTCAGCCCGTGCCAACAGCAAATAACCGGCATTGGCTTCTCGCTAGCTGCCCGTCGCGCTAACTCACAGCTTCGACGCGCCGCGCTTCAGGATAGCGGTTAGCCTCACCATTGGCAGACCGCCCCGGCTCCGCCAGATCGAATTCCAGGCAAATATTCCAGGAGGGAAGGCGACCGGCAAGCCAGTGTCGACCAAATCACTTTTACGCATATATGCAATCGCAACTGGAGAGGTGCTCAGGATCAAGCTGTCCGGCATTTCTGCATAGTAACTGATGAAGCCATATCCATTTTGGGTGTCGTAACGGGTACAGTAGCCGCGGACTCGAGAACCCAATGCTCCCCAAGCGACAGCGTGCCTGCCTGCCCCTGGTTCGGCCAGACGAGTGGGCAGGAGGCTGGCAAGCTATATCCATTGATGAACGTGTCTGCTTGCTCGCGAAGTTCTCGCGAAATATTGTCGAAGGCCAGAACCTCTACCCGGCAGCCTTTGCTTTGCAATGCGGTCACGACGCGCGCGAAGTCCCCGTCGCCAGTCACCAATAAGACCGTATCCAGCTTGTCGGACTCGGTCAGCACATCAACGGCCATGTCCAGATCAGTGTTCGCCTTTAAGTGGACGATTCCCTCTTCGTCGGTATAACGCTTCGTCTTTTTTTTCACCGACAATCGATAGCCATGGCTGCGCAGCACGGAATGATACGCGTACGTCCTGTTGGCGTAGTCCCTGTCTCGCCCCGCGCGCTCGTCATCAAAAGCGATGTAGGCATTCAGGCGCTGGGCTTCTCCGCCCGCGCGACACGCAAATTCTCGTAGTGCGTCATAGCGCATGCCATAGCCACCATTCATGGCAATGTTGGATGCATCGACATAGACCCCGATTTTGCGCATTCTTTTTTCCTGTATTCATTCGCTACAAATAATCCCCTGCTTTATAGCGAGCGCTAGCTATTTAGCGGCTGGGTCGAGTCTCGTTCGTCTCTGCTAGGCGGGCCGCCAAAGTGGAAATCAGATCAGTTACTAAATGTCGATCTTTTTCAGCCAATGGTTTTAGCGAGTTCCGGATTTTTTTTCTGACATCTCCTCCACTGATCCAGAGACTCCGTCAAGCAAACCGCCCATCCGCACTTGTAGCGTGGTAGCCAAGCGGTCCAACGTTTCAAGTGACGGCAACGTAAATCCCCGTTCAAATCGGGAAATAGTTTCGGTATTTACTTCCAATCGTTCAGCCAACTGGGCTTGCGTCAAGCCTTTCCGTTGCCGCGCTTGGGCGATATTTCGTCCAAGCGCTTTTCCCAAGGTTTCAGATGCCATCGATATAGACTCAAAATGTCGATTTCAACGGCTATGGTTGCCTTTTCTCGCAGTGTTAAGTAAGGTACTGAATTGTCGAACTCAACAAATTAGAGCTATTCGAAAATTTTTTTCAGTGGCTTTTTTTGTGGAAGGCCACGCGTTCGGGACAGAACAAAATGCTGGTCAAAATCAAACACTCTGCCAATTGGGCGATGTCATCTACGCCATGCCCGCAATGCTCGGTATCCAGCGTGCATTGAAAGCCACGACCATTCGCCTTTACATCACGCGCGACAAACCTGCACATCATCACGAGGGACTCAAGCATCCGGGCGGAGACGTGATGGTGAATGAAGATATGTTTGATTACTTGCGGCCGCTGCTGGACGCGCAACCCATGATCGAGTCGATTCATTACCTGAAAGAAAGCAAGATTCCGCAGGACGCGCTTGATTTCGATGCGGTGCGAATGGGCTCGATCAACACGGCGGCCGGAAACATCATTGATTACTACCTGAAGCTGTTCGGCACCTTTTATGGCAAGGAGTCTGCGTGGCTCACCTTGCCTGAGCGGCCTTACGTCTTCATGAGCTACGACGTCGTCATTGGCCGGTCAGCACGCTACAACAATGATGCGATTGATTACGGCCTGCTGGCACAGCTCGGCCGCACCATGGGGTTTGTGGGACTGCCGGAGGAATACCGCACGTTCTGCGCGCGCTACGGTGATCTACCGGTAACTCATATCAACACCCGGCATGCGCTGGATGCAGCGTATGCGATCGCGACCAGCAAACTGTACATCGGTAACCAGTCGTTGATGTTTGCCATTGCTGAAGCACTCAAAGTACCCCGGTTGCTGGAGGTCTTCGAGCCAGTTCCCAATGTCACGCCGAGCGGCGGCACTTACGGCCAGTTCGTGACCAATCTCGCGCTGGGAAATCTGTTGAACAGCCTCTTCGGCGCCAACGTGGCTGTCGAAGGGGCAGATCTGCTGGCCAAAGGTAACTATCTGTTGAGCAGATAGCGAGCAAACGATGTGGGTTTCTGCTTACGAATTTCCTCCAAAGTCCGCTTTTTGCTTGACGAAATAGTAAGAATATGGTAAGATATCTACGTGGGATATGCCGTCCGCCCCGGACGGTCCCGCCAGCGACAAGCACACGGCGGAGGCAGTTCGATCTCTTATTCCGGACCTGTCGCAATGCGTTTCAGGGCCCCGAAATTATTCTCCAAACGCCTGCACATGTAAGCAGTCGCGCTCGTATGAACGTTCCACGGCATACGCATCTCAGCGCGGTGAACCGTGAATTGTACGCCGTCGATGGCATGTTTTCCGCCACTACGAAATTCCTGTTGCTTCCTTGTTTCCCGGCCTTTTTTTGCTTGCGATCAAGCATGTCTTTGCGTGCGCGCCAGATACGACGTCAAGCAATCCGGAAACACTACTTGTTCACAGAGGGATGAAAATGTCTGACACTCCAAAAAACCTGGTGTACGCAAAAGCAGGGCAGAAACATGGGCCGCTGGCACCCGGCGAATTAAAGGCACTTGCAGCGCGCGGCGGATTATCTGCCAGCGATCTGGTGTGGAAAGAAGGTCTTCCGTCCTGGTTCAAGGCAGGCGACATCAAAGGGCTGGTGCCAGTGCCTGCGAAATCCGGCCCGCCACCCCTGCCGGCCGTTCCTCCGGATCTTCCGGCCAACCCGGCAGAAGACATTACCCGCAAGGCGGCTCCGGCAAGCGATCCGGCGTTATCCGGAAAATGGCAACGCATTTTCGGGATTATTGATCGAGCGGGCGGGCCAGGTTTGCCGCTTTCCAGATGCCTCAAGGCGCGAGAGCGGAGAATCGCCTCATTCAACATGTGGGCGCTCGTCTTTGGCATGTTTTACTACTTTGCCAAAGGCATGTGGAAAAAAAGGGGCTGCTACTGGGTTTGATCGCCATTGTCACCAACCTCGTGCTGCTGGCGGTCTTTGAGGCGATAGGGCTCAATGGAACAGCGGCGAGCATTATTCCCAACATGATCTTTGCCATTCGCGCGAATCAGGATTTCTACAAAAAAAAGCAGATCCTGAACGAAAACGGCTGGTGGTAAAACGAGGAGCGCGAAGATGTGCGCATCAGGCGCGTAATCGCCGCGGAGGTCTGGCGAAGGAGAGGGAGGGAATGCGAAAAAAATAACCTGTAACGAATTTCAGCCTGCCGTCGAGCGGATGCTCGCGGGTTTGCCCAAAACCGTAGAGCCGACTTTTTTTCTGTCCCACCGGGCATATCGCTTCCGGCTGCAAAGTGGAGGTGAAACACGCCGGGAGCCACGAATATATCCTCACGGCGACCATGGCCGCTGCGCATACGTTCCTGGACCATGCGCTGCACGAACTGGATGTCCAGGTCTGCGAGACGGCATTTCGGCAAGTCGGGTTTTTTTAAGCCTTGGTTCCGCCAACTGGTTTGCATGCTGAGTCTTGACCGGGGATATGGTTTGATTTCGCCCGCGTCTACCAGTGATTATGGAAGGAAATTCATGGCCAATCTGGCGGTGGCAAATTTGTCCTTTCATGAGCTGCGTCGCGGGCTCATCCTTGTCATGGAAGATGACGTTGTGGAGTATTTCGGAGACTTCGAAGCACTTCTTACCCGGCACGCGCATTTCGGCAGTGAAACATGGTTCAGAACCCATCGTGTCGCCATTTTGCCAAAAAAACTGAGCCGCGAAGGACCGTCAGCCAGCCATTTCGGTCAGAAGCAACGCTTGCTATTGGCATGAGCATTGTACAGACGCCCGAGACCACTGCTATTTGGACGAAGCCACTAGCCATTTGGATACTGGCAATGAAGGAAAAAAATTAGCCAAATTATCCGTACATTGCGGCTACCGGTTTTGTTGATTGCGCATCGTCCGGAAACCATTGCCTCGGCCGATCGGGTGATTGAACTAGCTCATGGGCAAGTTATCGCTGGACCTCAGCAATCTTATACGTTGGCAGCAATCCCGACCTGAGTATGTAATCAAAGGTGATCAGTTCCTTCATAGCATCAGGTAATCCTCTCAATCCCATTGTTTTCATTTATACAAGAGCAGCAAAATTTATGAGTAACCCACTTCTATTCGGAACGGTACGCACGGGTTTCAATGCAATAGGAGCCCTAGTTCTTCTGTTAATTGCAAAAAAGTGCTTTCGCTGACTTACAAGAGCCACCGTTGAGGACAGATCTGCACGAACAAGTGGTAATGGTTCCGATGCCGCTCCCAATTGGTCATGTCAATTTGGAAACGACCGTTTTTTCGGCCAGATGGCGCGGGTCCGTTTCCCTTGGTAGTCATCAATCATGGTCTGGATTCGGGTTCTCCCGCCTTCCAGGTGCGTACCCGCTACCCCGCGATAGCACAGGAATTCCTGAAAAGAGGTTATGCCGTTGTTCTGCCGATGCGAAGGGGGTTCAGCAAGTCTGAAGGTGTCCTAATCGATACTGGTTGTAGCTACTCGGCTAATGGAAGAGCGGGTGCGAAGGACATCGAGGGTGTGATCGGCTGGCTTCGTCAACAATCATGGGCGGATGCAAGCCGGATTCTGGTCGTGGGGCAGTCGCACGGGGGGCTGGCATCACTTGCATTGGCTGAGGACAATGTCCCCGGTGTAAAAGCCATACTCAATTTTGCCGGTGGTCTACATGGCGGTGGAGCAGATGATTGTCACTGGGAGTCAGCGCTCAAAAGTGCATTTTCCACTTACGGTTCGGACGCCAAAATCGAAAGTATGTGGTTTTATGGCAGTAATGATCGTTTGTTCGAGCCCAGCTTGGTACAGCAACTTTATCGTCGTTACACAGAAGCGGGCGGCAAAGCTGAACTAATTGACTATGGCGCTTTCGGTGTTGATGCACATGGCATGTTTGGCACGCAGACTGGGTTCGACACCATCTGGTGGCCCAAGGCCAAACCCTTTTTTAGCCAGCCATGGTTTACCGGTAGAAATCGTCCATCCGGATCTATATGGTGGCCTTCCGGTACCTTCAGCCAGTGGATTTGCTGGCCCCCATGACGTGGCAGCCGTTCCCCTCGTGTCAAACAAGTGTCGGGATTCCTATGGTAATTTTTTTTGATCGCGCACCAAATCCCAAGGCGTTTGCGATCAGCGAAGATGGACACTGCGGTTGGGCGAGTGATTACGGCGAAGCAAGCTTCTATGCGCTCAATGCGTGCGCCCAACTGGGCAAGCCAGGAACCTGTCGGCTCTATCGGGTTAATGATAATGTGGTCTGGCCGATGCAATAATATCGGCCACAGATACTACAAATATCTCCCTTAGCGGTTCGAACGATGTCCATGATGCGCGGGGGCAAACTGCCCCCTAGTGGCACACTAGACCGCGCTAAGAAAAGTGCGGCCTGGATGGGGCTTGGTCTTTCGAAAAGGTAAAAAACGCAACCGGACAACTGCCTGTTCGGTAAGCTAGATAGGGTCAAACCCGATGACTGACTTGGGTTTGCGGTTTATAGGCAAAACGCACTTTCAACGCACTACGGGTAAACAACTGACAATAAATGGCCGTTTCTGGCAACAACTGGAACTGCTTGTCGCGGATGAAGGCTGCTTGCTGTGAGTGATTGGGATGTGTTGCTAGCAATTGAATTCATTGATTTTTTTGGTGTGAATTGGTGTCTGGGCAAGCTATTGAAGGCTCAAACTCAGCTACCGTGCGGCTTCCAGCAAAATCGGCCCGGAAAACTCTTAATCCGTAGGTCGAGTGTTCGAGCCACTCACGGCCCACCAGCGAATTTGAAAAGCCCGATTGCTTATGCAATTGGCTTTTTTTTGCATTTCAGCGTTCCGGCTTGCATCGACCCCTTTGGCGCGATGCGCAAGCGCCCCGATCAAACCCGGCCGCTGGCATTAAAACCACGGTCAGCCCGGCTTGTCGCCAAAGAGGCGTTTTGTTACAGTGCGCCTGCCTTTTGACGTTGATCCGCAGGTCGTGCTTTTTTTCCGCTTCGCTGGCTCACCAAAAGTCCCGCTGAGGCTACGCTGCTACGTAGCCCTTTTCCATTTCAGCCCGCCTGCGGAGCCCTGCCATGACCTCATACGATTCCGACGATCAACAAGACAACAATGCGCTCTCTGAGGGTGAAATCGCCGGCGCGATCCAGTTTCTGCAAGAACAGTCCGGCCTGGTCCTGACCAGCGAGCAGCTGACTGATCTGCTGGTCGATTGGGAGCACGTGCGCGAAAACATCATCGAATGGGGCCTGGATGATCCGGCCACGTCCGAAGACCTGTGCAATGCCTTGGCCACCGATGTACTGGACGAGCCGTGGCCCGCCGCCGAGGACGCCGAAGCCCTGGCCGAGTTTTTTTGCCACGCCTGCGCGCCGCAGCAGGCAAGCGCGGTTACTCCGTGGCGCACTAAGCGCTGGTGCCGTCAATGTGCAAGATACGGTATTGCTGTCTACGCCACGCCTTACAGCGATTCGTTTGCCGTACGCATACAGCGGCTTTATCCTGTTTTCTTTTGAATTAGATACATATCGCCTCCATGTCGACTTCCAACCTTGCCCAAGCGCTGCAAAGCGCCATCGGCGGCCAGAGCAAACGTAAACAACTGCAGCTGGTCACCGAGGAAATGTATCGCCGCTATGCCGTCCTGCGGGAGAACCGGCCGCTGGCGATCGGCACTGGCGACGTGCTGGCTGCCGCGCTGCCGCACTTTGATGCGACGGTGATCAGCCGAGCGCTCAGCAATCACTGTGCGCGTATCTCCTATCAAAAAAACAGCTCGCCAAAGGCGGCCGTCGCTTTAACCTGAACGGCAAACCCGAAGGCGAAGTGGACGAAGGTGCCAAGACCCACGCACAAGCGTTGGTCGATGCCGCACAAGAAAAAAGCCAAGGCAACCGCCGCCGCCGCAAAAGGGGCTTCCGCTCCGGCCAAAGCTGACGTAGAATCCGCCTCCGCTGCAGACGGCACCGCCGATCAGCCTGAGCGTCATAGCAGCAAAATCGTAGAAATGTAAAAAAAGCTTCAAAAAAAAGTTTGCGTGAGTGGTTGACGGCCTAAAAAAAGCTTCGGCATAATCGCTGGCTCTTTGGGTCGTTAGCTCAGTTGGTAGAGCAGCGGACTTTTAATCCGTTTGTCGCAGGTTCGAATCCCGCACGACCCACCAAAGATATTCGAAGGGCCACAAGTGTTTGCTTGTGGCCCTTCGTCATTTCTGCCGTTGAGACTCACTGTCCCAGGCAAACTACTCAACCAGAAAATCCAGATCAAACGGTTTACCGATCTTGTCCAAGGCGTTTTCTGAAAGAGGTCATGGTTCGGCGCTCACATGTTCGGCGCAAAGCGCACAAGCTGCTGCGCGTACCTTTGATGCCCCCACAATCGATCCTTTCGTTCGGCGCGGCGCCTGAGCCCGAGATCGGCGCTCTTCATTGGTCGATAACAGACAAGCTGCCAATTGAAGACCTCGATTGCAAAGCGCCCTCATGCGTCGAACCGCTTTACTCAGAGAGAGAACGGGCGGGCGCAGCCCGCGTACCAATACGGCTAGAGCCTCCATGCCTTTGCAGGGCCGCGCGGGCGCGCATGCAAAAACGGGACTCGCTCAGCGAAAAGTCAACAAGCTGAAACGCCATCTGCATGCCTCTTCTTGGCTGCCATTGCACGGACGGGAGCAGTAGGTGTCGACACGGCCCTTCCGCCGCAAAGCCACAGCGTATCGAGGCGTTGTGGCAAATCCCTCTGTTTCCAGGCATATTCCTGCTCTCAAGCTTACCGATCTGTAATTCGAAACGCGCACTCTTGCTAGTAGAGGAATGCGTAGTTGCTCGAGCAGCGGCGGTAGCAGTACTTGATTGGAGAGGGGGAAGCGCGGTGGCGGGTGCATTTCAGGTTATTCGAGATGATGGCAAAGCGCTCAATGCGAGTGTGGAATATGTCATCGATGAAGACGGTCTCAATGGGCTGGTTATTCATTCGCGAAGCGTGGACTGCAGGGCGAAAGACAAGGTCGGAACAGTGAATATGCAATCGCGCTGAAGCTCATTCTCGATCGCTTGCAGCGTCAACCTGATACCCAGCTCAGGGTTTATCTGGCATCGAGTGATGCACGAAAACTCTGGGCGCCAGAGGAACGTCTCCTGCAGGTAGATGGGCAAGTCAGCTTCAACTTATCTCACCTGGATATGGATGTTTTGCGTCGGGGTCTTGGCAATGCATGGGTAAAAAAAGAAGGCGGCGCAGACAAAGCATGTCGGGGGCAATAACACCAAACGTATTTTGTTGGTGGCTGACAGAACGGCTGAGGGCTGGGAACAAATCGTTTTCGGCGGATTCCCGCATCAGCCACGTGCTTTTGATAAAGCGCCCGCCTTTACAAATATTCCTGAGGGAATCACTCGGCAACATATTCTGGATGCCATGACGGCAATCGATCTTTTCGAGCCGCACATGTTTGGTCCTTCTACTGATTTTGACGTTTTTTCATGCAAACAAACGCTACCCACCCAAAGCCGTGGTTGGCCTTGCCGCAAAGGCCATTCTTGGTTACGCCCTGCGCCCCGTTGATTTCGGCGGGGGTGAAGACACGCGGTGTTTCCAGGTACTGAAATCTAATGGGTTTGAAGTCATACAGCGCACAAACCCTCTCGACGATAGCAAATTGCGCGGAGACCCGAAGTCCAAACGACCTTCGCCCCGAAAAAAAATACTTTGTCCTTTTCCGGCTTCTGCGAATCCTTGGGCACGCCGCTGAAAAAACCGGGCAAACAGATGGTGCGGTTACGATCCGGTGCGGGGCATTGCGGTTTTTACGATATGGGCCGACCGCTTGCACGGGGACCGTTATCCTCTATGGGATGATGCGCGACGTTCCGACGATACGCGCGCAGGTGCCCGGGAGTTGAAGCAAGTGATTCAAGCTGTAATGTCTGCCGGTCACAAGGCATACGGTATCCGGAGCGAAGCTCGAATCCTTGGTGCAGCTACACGGGAACGCGGGTACTTCGACGAAGATCAGCTATTGGTTCTCGGCCTCGAGAATGACGGGGCAAATGTTATTGCCAAGGTATTGGGCACGGTCCCGGCTATTGATGTTGCAGGTGGGCGCCTCGGGCCACTGGCCGTGTTCGAGAGTGCTATTGACGATCTCGGCAGCCCACCTCCTGGCAATTTCGCGCCTGAAAGGCGGGCTTCTCACGGAGGCACGGGATACCGGCGCGATCCGGAGGTGCGTGACTTCGTGATTCGTCGAGCCAAGGGGGTTTGCGAATATTGCGGGAGTGCCGGTTTCAAGATGGCGGATGGATCGCCTTATCTAGAAGCGCATCACGTTATTGCGCTGTCGGCACTTGGCCCCGATACCGTGAACAATGTGATCGCGTTATGTCCCAGCCATCACCGGGAGGCCACTACGGACAACGCGCGGCGATTCTGGAAAATGAGTTCTTGATCAAATTGCAGGAGATTGCACCGCGATGAACATCCGGCTCGGGGCATGCTGTGCAGGGCTAGTCAGGTGACGTTGGATGATCGGATCAAACGACGCGGGTTGCCCCGATTGCTTGCACGGCTTGCTGCAGCGCCAGGTGTTCAAGCTTGTCGTCCGGCAGATTCACCAATAGTTCGATGCGCTGCTTGATCTGGAAAAAAAACACTTTGCGAAACGACTCCCGCTTCTCGTCGTCGGTCGCGCCGTGGGGATCTTCAAACCCCCAATGCGCCGTGATCGGGTGTCCTGGCCAGATTGGGCAGACCTCTCCCCGGGCGTTGTCGCATACGGTAATCACGATATCCATGTGCGGTGCCGTAGCGTCATCAAACTCGGCCCATGACCTGGAGCGCAGCGCAGTGGTGTCGTAGCCGATTTCCTGAAGCAGTTCGATCGCGAACGGATTGACTCTACCGCTGGGATGGCTGCCTGCGCTAAATGCTTTAAAGCGCCCTTCGCCGAGTACGTTAAGCAAGCCTTCCGACATGATGCTGCGCGCTGAATTGGCGGTGCAAAGAAACAGTACGTTGAAGATATGGTGATTCATCGAATTGATCCGGTGGTGTTCTGGCGAGTTCGCCCGCCAATGTCGCAGTCCCACGCAACCGCGGGCGGCGATGCGAGCAGAACCATACAGTGCCTGCATTGCAGAATGCTTATCGAATCCCGGTTGGATGATTGCTGCTGCAGCAGGTTCTGAAGCGGTACATATATATAGCTGTTTGCCACGGCGAGCATCCTCTCACGCCTTTCTGGTTCGATGGCCGCTATATAGATAGCAAGTTGACCGGCATGTTCAGGCGGATCGGGCGCAATTTTTTCTTATGCGAAATGGCGACATGCATGTGCCGGCAAACTTTGCTGAATAAAAATTCTTTTATGCTTCAATCGCTTGTGTGGTTTGCTCTGAAAATAGAGTGCAAAGTGTTTGACGCGTTTCGGCAATATACGTATATTTCGACCTCCCCGCTGCGCAACACAGCAAAAAAAACAGCGGAAACGAAGACAGCGCGTCTCGTTAGATAAATACCT
>BBFD01000022.1 GCA_001313065.1 Silvimonas sp. JCM 19000 | reverse complement strand
TGGTCAATCGCGTTGCGGTTTGTCGGGCTGGATGTCTGACCGCTGGCATGCACATCCGGCCGCCTGGAGCGCGGGTGTGGCGTTTGCCGTGGCGCTGACTGTGGGCGGTTGGTGGCATCTGCAAACCGCAACTCCCGATCATGCACTCGATGTGCAACTGCTGGCGGATGAAGCCCCGCTGGATACCTTTACTGACGTCCGTTTCGAACAATGGCAAACCGCCCCAGATACCCTGCGCGATTAAATTTCGCTCGCCTCTCCTTGTTGCTGGCATTGGCTTTGCCGGCAGCGGCGTGGGCCGAGCCTTCGGACTGGCAATCGTTGACTCCCGCACAAAAAAAACAGTTGCTGGCGCCCGTCGGCACGCAGTGGGATCAGCTGCCGGACGATTCGCAAGAGATGTTGCTGCATATCGCGCAGCGCTACCCCCAACTGAATGCAGAAGAACAAGCGCGGGTGCGTGAGCGCATCGGGCGCTGGGCGTCGATGACGCACGAAGAACGCGAACGCGCGCGGGAAAACTACAAGCGCTTTAAAGCCATGTCGCCCGAGGCCCGGGCGCGCGTGGTGCAACAAGTCAAAGGCCATCAGGGGAAAACACGTTGACCAGTTCGTTGCAGCAAACTTCCGCGCCGGTTCGCGCGGGCTGGTGGCGGCGTTTTTTTTGCCTGGTGGTATGAAATCCTGCTGTTGATTCCGGTGTTGTTGATTGTGGCGCTGATTTACCAGGGCCTGTTTGCCTTGCTGACGCAATTGCCGGTGGACCAGCTCTCGCAAAGCCGACCGGCATCGTGGGGATTGTTTGTGGCCTTGCTGGCAGCATGCTGGCCTATTTTGGCCTGTGCTGGCAGCGCGGCGGGCAGACGTTGGCCATGAAAGCCTGGCGTATCCGCATTGTCGACAGCGCGACCGGCAACTCGCCCGGTCGCCGCGCCATCCTGATCCGCTTTGGCGTGGCGCTGCTGTGCTTTGGTCCGGTGCTGCCGCTGACGTTTGGCGCCTGGCACAACGCAGCGTGGATACCGTGGGCGCGCTTGTCGCTGGCCTGGTGCATTCTGCCGTTTGTGTGGGCCTATCTGGATCGGGACCGCCAGTTTCTGCACGACCGACTGGCTGGCACCCGCTTATTGTTTGCGCCCAAACAACCACGCGCACAGCAGCAACAGCCCGCTGAGGCTTAAAGTCATCCAGTCGCCCCACACCACGTAGGGCGTGGTGCCGGCAAAGTTCTGCGCTTTGCCCTCCAGCACGCCGCGGCTGTTTTGCGGCAACTGGCTTAGCACATGGCCGCGCTCATCAATGATTGCCGTCACGCCGGTATTGGTGGCGCGCAGCATGTAGCGACCCGTTTCGATGGCGCGCGCTTGCGACATCTGCGTTTGCTGCCAGGCCGCCCATGAGCCATCAAACCACGCCAGATTCGACACGTTGACCAGCAGGGTGGCGTCGGGCAATGCTTGATGATTTCGCGACCAAACGCATCCTCGTAACACACATCCGGCGCCAGCGCGTGTGCTTGCCGATCACAAACGGCGCTTGTTCTGCTGCGCCCGAGGTAAAGCCGGACAGCGGCATATTCAGATAGTGATACATCCAGCCAAACAACCACGGCAGCGGCACAAATTCGCCAAACGGCACCAGATGGCGCTTGCTGTACATCGGCAGTTTCGGGTTGGTCAGCACCGTCACCGAGTTGTAGTACTCCTCGGCATGCGGGCCCGATAGCGGTACGCCCGTCACCAGCGTGCGCGGCTGCACCACTTTCACCAGCCGCTCGAGGTACCACGTCGGCGTATCGCTCATAAACGATGGAATGGCGGTCTCGGGCAGGATGACGATATCGCCCTGTGCTTGCGCGGTCAGATTGAGATAGGTGCGCAGATTGTCGAGATAGTGCGCCTCGGCCCATTTCTCATCCTGCGGGATATTGCCCTGCGCCAGGCTGACGCTGACCGGATCGCCGACCGGTAGGTCCATTGCATCAGCATCAGCAGGCCGCCCAAGGCCCACACGCCCAGGCCGGTGGCCCAGCGTTCCCAACCGCGCATCGCCATCAAGGCGCCGAGCGACAGCAGCAACAAGCCCCCCGCGCCGTATACGCCCACCACCGGCAAATAGCCCACCAGCGGGGTCATCGGCACTTGCGAGTTGCCGACGTTGGCCCACGGAAAACCGGTAAACAGCCAGCCGCGCAGCCATTCAGTCAGCGTAAACAGTGCCGGCAAGCCCAGCGTCATGCGCCAGACGCGATGGCCAATCCAGCGCCGCGCCGCCAGGTGGCCAGCGCGGGGAACAGCGCCATATACATCGACAGCAAAAAAACACACAGCCTGCCGCCATCAACGCAGGCATGCCGCCAAACGTGTGCAGGCTGATGTAAATCCAGTAGATATTGGCGCAGAAAAAAAACCGAGGCCCCATGCATAACCCAAGGCCAATGCGCGTTTGGCGCTGCCCGCCTGGCCGATGCTCCAGCTCAGCGCGGCCAGCGCCAGCCACATCAAGGGAAACGCATTAATCGGCGCAAACGACAGCACGGACAAGGCACCCACGGCGGCCAGCGCGGCGGGCAATACAAACGGGCGGAGGGAGAGGCGCATAAAGATCTTGTGAAGGCGGCCCCCGCAGCAGGGCGGGGGCATCAAGCATCGGGGCGGTCAGTCGTCGCCCACGGTGGGAGTAAATTGCGGGATTTTTTCGATCAGCACGCTGTGCACGCGACGGCTATCGGCGCGCACGATCTGAAAGCGATAGCCATCAAAGGCAATGGCTTCGCCACGCTTGGGCACGTGGCCAAACTTGTTGGTGACCAGGCCGGCGACGGTATCGAATTCTTCGTCATTAAAGCTGGCGCCGATGGCTTCGTTCAGGTCGCCAATCTCGGTGCCGCCTTTGACGCGCCAATGGCCACGCCGATCCAGCACCACGTTGTCTTCCGATTCGTCGTAGTCGTATTCGTCTTCGATATCGCCGACGATCTGTTCCATCACGTCTTCGATGGTGACCAGCCCGGCCACGCCGCCGTATTCATCCACCACAATCGCCATATGGTTGCGATTGTTGCGGAAGTCCTTCAGCAAGACGTTCAGGCGTTTGGATTCGGGGATAAACACGGCCGGGCGCAGCATGTCGCGCACATCAAATTCTTCTTCCAGCGCGTAATACCGCAGCAAATCCTTGGCCAGCAAGATGCCCAGCACATCGTCTTTGCTGCCATCAATGACCGGAAAGCGCGAGTGCGCGGCTTCGATAACAAAGGGTACGAATTCGTCGGGCGGGGTGGAAATGTCGATCACGTCCATCTGGCTGCGCGGCACCATGACGTCGCGCACTTGCATGTCACCGACGTTGAGCACGCCTTCGATCATGGCCAGTGCATCGGCATCCAGCAGATGGCGCTCAAAAGCAGAGTGGAGAATATCGACCAGCTCGCCGCGGTTTTCCGGCTCGCGTAACAGAAAGTGGGTCAGGCGCTCCAGCAGGAGGCCTTCGGGGCAGGGGACGGCTGCGCGTCGTCGTCCATAGGGCTTACAGCTCCGGATCAGTCAGATACGGGTCATCATAACCCAAAGAAATGACGATTTGCGTCTCCAGGGCTTCCATCTCTTCGGCTTCCTGGTCTTCCAGATGGTCATAACCTTGCAGATGCAACATGCCATGCACGACCAGATGACAGTAGTGCGCAAGCAGCGGTTTGCCTTGCTCGGCGGCCTCTTGGGCGACCACGGGCGCGCACAAAACCAGATCGCCCATCAACGGCAAGCCGGCAATCTCGGGCATGTCGCCGTCTTCGTCAAAGGTAAACGTCAGCACGTTGGTGGCGTAATCCTTACCGCGATATTCGCGATTAAGCGCGTGGCCTTCTTCGGCATCCACAATGCGCACGGTGACTTCGGCTTGCTTGACGCTGGGCCGCAATGCGGCTTCGGCCCAGGTTTTGATCTGCGCTTTGCCCGGCGCGTCAGTGGCCGTGGTGGCCAACTGCAGCGCCAGTTTCAGTTTCTTGCTCATTTCGGGTGATCGTCTTGATGGGTGGCTTGTTCGGCGCGGCGCTGGGCTTCGCGTTCGGCTTTGCGTTGGGCCGCTTCGGCGTCGCGCTGCTTGCCGGCGCGGTCATACGCGTCGACGATTTTCTGCACCAGCGGATGGCGCACCACGTCTTCGCTATTAAAGTAATGCAGCGCAATGCCACGCACGTCTTGCAGTACTTCTTGCGCATCGACCAGGCCGGATTTCTGGTTCTTGGGCAAATCCACCTGCGTCGGGTCGCCGGTGATGACGGCCTTGGAGCCAAAGCCGATCCGCGTCAGAAACATCTTCATCTGTTCCGGCGAGCTGTTCTGGCTTCATCCAGAATCACAAAGCTGTGGTTCAGCGTACGGCCGCGCATAAACGCCAGCGGGGCGATTTCGATTACGCCGCGCTCAAACATCTTGGTGACCTTGTCAAAGCCCATCAGGTCATACAGCGCGTCGTACAGCGGGCGCAGATACGGGTCGACTTTCTGGATCAGATCGCCCGGCAGAAAGCCCAGCTTTTCGCCGGCTTCAACCGCCGGGCGCACCAGCACCAGGCGTTTGACCAGATCACGCTCCAGCGCATCCACCGCACTGGCCACGGCCAGATAGGTTTTGCCGGTACCGGCCGGGCCGATACCAAAGGTGATGTCGTGTTCCTGGATAGCCTTGATATACAGCGTCTGCCGCGGCGTACGGCCGCGCAGATCATTGCGCCGGGTACGCAGGATCGGCGTGCCTTCTTCTACGCCGCCTTCAGTCGACGGATTGGTCAGCTCGATAATGCCCAGTTGCACATCATCGAGGCCAAGTTCCTTGTCGGCTTCGTTGTAGAAGTGTTCCAGCGCGGTGACGGCCAGCTCCACTTTTTTTGCCGGGGCCGCTGACTTTAAAGTGTTCCTGGCGGCGCGCGATGGTCACATCAAGCGCGTTTTCGATCTGCTTGATGTTCTCATCGAGCACGCCACACAGGTTGGACAGCCGGCGATTGTCTACCGGCGTAAACGAGACGGTTTGGGTATTCAAGAGGCGCTGGTTTCCGTAATCAAGACTTGCGTATTAATAAGGCGGATCAGTGACGACGTTGCGCGCGGCCGGGACGCTTGGTCGGCTCGGGCAGGCCGTCGTCATCGCCGTGCTGCTGCCAGTATTCGCGGATGGCCGGAATCACTTCGGGCAGCGCCTGGGCGATGTTGTGCTCAAACTGGGCCAGATCTTCGCCTTCGGCTTCAGCGGCATCGCGCGCTTCTTCATCGGCGCAATCCAGGATCGGCGCGATCAGGTTGCTGTTGTCTTCGTCGTCCAGCAGCGGCTGCCAGCCTTCGGCGTTGAGCGAGGTGCCGAGCATAAAGCCGTAGCACCATTGCTGCACGATATCGAGCTGACGTTCCTGGTCCACGTACACCATCGGGGTAAAGCTGGGCGGGTCTTGATTAAGCTCGTCCACCAACTGGTTGTACAGACGCAGGATCAGGCCTTCGATCTTTTCGCGCTGATGCGCGCTTTTCCATTTTGGCTGCTCACCGTGTTCGCCCCAGACCAGGCCAAACCAGCGCTCGGGCGGTAGTTCGGTAGGGCCGACCAGTTGCGCGGTCAGAAAGCCGTGCAGCATCGACAGATCCATCGACTGGATCGGCGCCAGGTCTGACTCCAGAAAAGTCGACAGTTCGTCCAGATCGGCTTCAGTCATTTGTGCGAGTAATTCGCTGTCTCTTGGCGAGGGCATGGCAATTCCTTGGTAATGAGGGGTTACAGCCCAAACAGACTGCGATGAAGTTTGACCACCACCTTGTGGATCGCCACTGGCTGATCAACCTGGCCGGTGGCGCGGTGGATGTCGCTCGGGAAAAAAAACACACCAAACGAACCGGGGTAAAAAAAATCGATCTGCGTTTCACGCGCCGGGGCGGCATAAAACGCCACGTCGTACTTCTCGCTCAGATCCTCTTCGATCTGCGTGCTCGCGTCTTTCTGCGCAACGCCATAACGCTCGGCCCCAGCCAGCAACCACTGGATGTCCACATGCCGGGTATGCGCTTCGGCCCGCTGCTTGTGCAGCGGCTCGGTGGTGGCGGTCTGGATCAGAAAGAACATGCGCGGATCATCGCCCAGCGCATAACGCCCTGCGGGCAAGGCCAGCAGATCGCGCTCGCGCAGCATCGACAAGGCGGTATTCACCGGCGCCGGAAAGGCCGCCTGCGTGTTTGACCAGTGATCGATTGTGCTGAGGATCATGAGCGTTATCAGATGGCGACGGTTTCGCGTGTGACAATCTCTCCGCGCAAACTATGCGGCAGGCGTCGGTAACGCGCACATTAACAAAGGTATTGATCAGGCGCGGCGAACCGTCAAAGTTGACGATGCGGTTGTTGTCGGTGCGGCCAGCCAGCTGATTGCTGTCTTTCTTTGATACGCCTTCCACCAGCACACGTTGCACGGTGTTCAGCATATTGCGGTTCACATCGTCGGCCAGTTGCTGGATGCGCGCTTGCAGGCGCATCAGGCGTTTGGACTTGACGTCATCCGGCACATCATCGGCCAGGTCTGCCGCAGGGGTACCGGGGCGACGGCTGTAGATAAAGCTGAAGCTGGCATCAAACCCGACATCGTCGATCAGCTTCATGGTGCGTTCGAAGTCGTCTTCGGTTTCGCCGGGAAAGCCGACGATAAAGTCCGAGCTCAGGCAGATATCCGGACGCGCTTCTTTCAGTTTGCGCACCAGCGATTTGTATTCCAGCGTGGTATAGCCGCGCTTCATGTTCACCAGCACGCGATCCGAACCCGCTTGCACCGGTAGATGCAGATGGCTGACCAGCTTGGGCAGCTTGCGATAGCACTCGACAATGCGCGCCGTCATTTCACGCGGGTGGCTGGTGGTGTAGCGAATGCGTTCAATGCCCGGCACTTCGTGCACATATTCCAGCAACGTGGCGAAATCGGCGATTTCCGGCTCTTCGCCTTCTTCCGCGCCATCGAGGATCTTGCCGCGATAGGCGTTGACGTTCTGGCCCAGCAGCGTCACTTCTTTAACGCCTTGCTGCGCCAGGCCAGCCACTTCGGCCAGCACGTCTTCAAACGGACGGCTCACTTCCTGGCCGCGCGTGTACGGCACGATGCAGAACGAGCAAAACTTGGAACAGCCTTCCATGATCGACACAAACGCGGTCGCGCCTTCAACCCGGGCGGGCGGCAGATGGTCGAATTTTTTTCGATTTCGGGGAAAGAAATATCCACCTGGCTGCGGCCACTGGCGCGACGCTCTTCAATCAGCGCGGGCAAGCGATGCAACGTTTGCGGGCCAAACACCACGTCGACATAAGGCGCGCGCTTGACGATCTCGGCGCCTTCCTGGCTGGCCACGCAGCCGCCCACGCCGATCACCAGGCCAGGGTTCTGCGCCTTCAGATGCTTGATGCGGCCCAGATCGCTGAATACCTTTTCCTGCGCTTTTTTTCGCGCACCGAACAGGTGTTGAAGAGGATGACGTCCGCTTCTTCCACGTTGTCGGTCTTGGTCATGCCTTCGGTGGCGCCAAGCAGATCGGCCATTTTGTCCGAGTCGTACTCGTTCATCTGGCAACCGAAGGTCTTGATAAATACTTTTTTTTGCTCATGCTGATCAGTTCTGTTGATTCTTGAGTTGCTGCTTGATCAGCGCGAGCTCGTCGTCGCTGAGCAACCAGATTTTCCATACGTTGCCGTTGGCTTCGGTGGTGTACCAGATATTGCTGTTGTCCGGCACTTGCTGCGGGGCCAGCAGCAGGTTGTTGGTGCCATATACGCGGATGGCGGCGGCCACGGGCTGCGCGCTGCCGTCGATGGAAACGGCGTTCAGTTGGTAATGGTCGAGCACGCCAAGCTTGCCGTTGGCGGGCAACACACGTGCGGCAAAACTGAAGCTCGACAGCAGCAGGGTAGACAACAACAGCAGTAAAGCGAGGGGCTTGCGCATACCGTTATCCCGTTGAAAAAACAGGTGATTTTATCACAATAAGCCAGCTTGCCTTTTCGCGCGTCGGCCCGGCCAGGCTACGCGTCAGAAATTTGCTGTGTCTGCCTAAGTGGGGGCGGTCGCGGCCAAAGCAACCGCTGGCGCTTAAACCAGGGCGCGGCCGGTCAGTTTTTTTGCAGCACGCCCAAAGGCGCGCGGCTGGGCTCAACCATGGCGTTGACCGGCAAAAAACCAGGTCTGTTCCATCATGAACTGACCCGACATCACCGCATGCGAGGCGTGGTCCGAGAAGCAGATCCAGCCACAGCCGGGCGGAAACGGCATGGTTTCTTGCGGGCTGCTGCGCTGATATTCCATATCGGCTTTCATCGCGTCATGCAGATTGAGCATGATGTGATCGTAGGCGCTGCGCGGGCGCTTGGTAATCTTGAGCGCCGCCAGCACGGCCGCTGAGCCCGGCCACTGACGCGGCACGCGCGGCAATAATTTGCGCGCCATATCTTCAAACGGCTCGCCCACGCGCCAGACCCGCGGCGCACCATGCGGATTGATATTGGTGAACACACGCAGAATGCGTTCGCCATAGTTGGGCCGCGACGGAAACGCATCGACATGCAAACGGCTGTCATCCTTGCGCCACGAGGTTTGCCGGTTTTCGACCTGATGCAAACGCAAGCTGGTGGGGGCCGCACGTAACTGGCCCAGGTACTCGGGGAACAGACGCGAGACCAGATCGTTGGCCGCGTGTTGATAACGTTCGACCAGCCGCGCACGGCAGACTCATCGGCGGGATTGAGCACGCCATGCAATTTGCCGCCAGCCGGATCCAGGCTGATGTTCTTGCGCTTGGGGTCGGCAATGGCGGGATCAAGCAAACGCAGCTCATCAGGCTGCAAGCTAAAGCCCAGCTTCGGAAAATACAAAACCTGACCCGATTCCGCCGCCGCCACTAATTGATCGCGGGCGGGCGCAAAGGAGGAACCGTAGTCGGTCACGGTAATAATCTGGCTGGGCATGGTTGCGTCGTAAGAAAAAAATCCTAATACCGGATTCTAGCCCCAGCCACGTGGCGCTGTAAGCCTCTGCCCATGTGCGTTTTGCCAAACCGGCTTGCGAATGGCACGCAGACCTACACGCGCTTGATCACTGCGCTGGCAACGCGCGGCGGCCGGCGCCAGCACAATTGGGGCATCCATTTCCGGGATGCAACATCATGGCCACCCATATCGACCACCTGCATACGCCCGCGCACCAACGCGCTGGTCGCGCCAACGCGCTCGACCCCCGCGCCACCGCCCAACCCAAAGCCCGGCTTGAAGCCGACTATGCCAGCGCCACCGCCAAAGTGGTGCCGCATGCCTGGAACGCCATCGGCGCCATCCTCACGGTTGCCTTGCTGGCGGCATTCGCAGCGATGTTTGCCGGTGAATGGCGCTTGAGCGTGGCGCACAGCCTGGTGGGGGTGCTGGCCTTTGCCGCGGTGGTACTGCAAATTCGCCATCTACGCCGCGATCGCGTACTGACGCAACGCAGAGAGAGCACCCGCGCCATGACCGGCGTGCTGGACATCATGGATGGCAGCCGCCCCGCCCCGCGTGGCCATAGCCGGATGACGGGTGACTGAACGCCGCCCCGGATTTGCGTAAACCCCACAGTTTTTTACGCATTTGCAGGCTTTGTTTGTAGGCCCGAGCAGCACAGATGCCAACGAACTTGAAATGCGCCAGTGTGGTCGCTACGGTGCCCGCTGGCCTTTCACTTCATGAGCAATCTGATGCGCGCTGTTCTCAAAAAAACAAATTCATACAAGCAGTCACCGCCTTGCTGCTGTCTGCGCTGCTGGCACCGCATGCGTGGCAGGTCCGGCCACCACTACGCTGGCCGGTTGCCTGGCGGATAGCACCAACGGCAAAGACCGCAAGCTGATGGCCCGCTGGATTTTCATCAGTATGGCGGCGCATCCCGAAATGGCCGCGCTCTCGACCGTCACTCCCCAAATCCGCGAAGACGCATCGCGCCAGACTGCTGCGTTAATGACGCGCTTACTCAGCAAGGATTGTCCGAACCAGGTGCGCGCAGCGGTTGCACAAGACGGCCAGGGCGCCGTCACTGAGGCGTTTTCATCGATGGGGCGCGTGGCCATGACGGAGCTGATGAGTAACCCGGCGGTGATGATGGAAGTCAGGGAGTTTGCCAATTACGTGGATATGCAAGAACTGTCGAAAGTCATGACGCTGCAATAAGCCGCCAAACAAAAAAAACCCCCGCAAGCATCGCTTGACGGGGGTTTCTGTACTTTGTTGCTGACGCAACAAAGATTATCTGGTGGCTATGACGGGACTCGAACCTGTGACCCCAGCATTATGAGTGCTGTGCTCTAACCGACTGAGCTACATAGCCATAAGAGTCGGCGATTCTGGCGTGAGACGACCGGGTTGTCAAGCTTCGGCGTGGATTATTTACAGTTTCCACGAATCATCGCCGTCCTCAAAGCCATGCAGCAGCGTGTCCAGATTCAGCCCGCGCGAGAACGCAATGGCTTTGAACAGTTCGCCCATTTCGGCCGGACTGGTCAGTTTGTGCACGCTGGCGGCAGCGCTGACATATTGGCGGGTGTTGTCGATGCCCAGTGCTTCCAGTTTTTTGCGTCAAGCCGGTGTTGAGCAGGTATTGCGCTTGCGGAATATAGCCCTCCAGTTGCAGGCCGCTGGCTTCGGCATGGCTATAAACGGCGGAGAAATCCACGTGACAGGTGATGTCGCACAGGCCGGGCAAATAAAACGGGTCGATCAGGCTGTGATGGCGATAGTGCGCCATCAAGGTGCCTGATTGCGTTGCGGATGGTAGTACTCGCGCGCGGCAAAGCCGTAATCGATCAGCAGCAAAGCGCCCTGGCGCAGACTTTGCGCCACGCTGCGGACAAAAGCGTGCATCTGTGGCTGGATTTCGGTCAGGTAATCGCACGGCAGATCCAGCGCGCTGGCCAGGTCGAACAGCTGGCCGGATTGCAAGGCTGATCTTCATAGGCCAGGCCTTGCTCGCGCCAGACCACGCCGCGTTCAAACAGCTGGCCGCTCTCGTCGCGATAAACCAGGGCGCAGGGCATGGCGTCGAGGACTTCGTTGCCGACGATAAAGCCGTCAAAATGCTCGGGCAGCGCATCCAGCCAGCGCACCCGGTCGAGCAGATGCGGCACGCGCGTTTGCAAGGTGGTGAGCTGACGTTGTTTAAGATCGGGTGACAGATCGACGATGTCGTAGCTGGTGGGCAGGCAGTCCAGCCGTTCCAGTTCGGTCAGGATTTCCGCGGCCAGCACGCCGGTGCCTGCGCCAAACTCCATCACGCGGCCCTGAGCGATATGGCGCAAGGCATGCGCGGCAGTGCCGGCCACGCAGGCGCCAAACAGCGGGGACATCTCGGGCGCGGTGGTAAAGTCACCGGCATCGCCGAACTTGGTGGCGCCGCCCGCGTAGTAGCCCAGACCGGGCGCGTACAATGCCTGCTGCATATAGTCGGTGAACGAAATCCAGCCATTGCTGGCGTCAAGACGTTGCCGGATGCGGTCGACCAGCGTGTGGCTGATCAACAAAGCGTCGGCGGAAGGCGTGGGCAGTTGCGGGGCGGTCATGTCGGCGGGAAAATCCGCAAAAAAACGAAGGGAAGGCTCGATTCTAAATGACGCAGGCGCAGATGTATGGTTCTGGCGACGCGCCGCAGCCCGCGCGCGTGGTTCTGATTACGGGCGGCGCCCGTCGTGTTGGCGCGGGTGTGGCGCGTTTTCTGCATGCGCGCGGTTGGCGCGTTGCTTTGCATTACCGCAGTTCAGGCGCCGATGCTTGGCGCTGGTCGCACAACTGAATGCCATACGGCCCGATTCGGCCTGCGCTTTGCAGCAGGATTTGCTGGCGATTCCGGCATTGCCACAGTTGGTGGATGCGGTAATCCAGCAATTCGGGCGGCTCGATGCACTGGTCAACAACGCCTCCTCGTTCTTTCCCACCCCCTTGGGCGAGTTTACCGAGGCCGCGTGGACGATTTGCTCGGCTCCAATCTCAAGGCGCCCTTGTTCCTTGCCCAGGCCGCAGCGCCCGCCTTGCGTGCCAGCCACGGCGCCATCATCAGCATCGTCGACATCCACGTGGAACGGCCGTATCCCTTACATACGTTCTATACGGTGGCCAAAGCCGGCCTGGTGGCGATGACGCGGTCGTTGGCGCGCGAGCTGGCCCCGGCGATACGGGTCAATGCCGTCGCCCCCGGCACCAATCTGTGGCCAGAAGGCGATGGCGGCGTGTTTGATGCGGCGGAACGTCAGCGCATCGAAGCCAGCATTCCACTGGCGCGCACCGGCAATCCGGAAGATCTGGCACAGGCTATCCATTATTTGCTCGAAGCCAGTTACGTGACCGGCGTCATTCTGCCGGTGGATGGCGGCCGTAGCGTGGTGCTCTAAGGTTAAGAACTAACGCCGCCTGCGCGGTGTCCAGTTCTGGGGTTAGACCTGAGCAACACTCAACCGGAGCAAGTCATGCAAACGATCAAGGTTTTGAGCGGGATAGCGGCATTGGGCCTGGCCAGTATCAGCCTGGCGGCGACGCTGGATGTGCCCATACGCGCGGCCACAGAAGACGGCGCGGGTGCCAATCTGGGCACCGTGCATATCGAGGAAACGCGCTACGGCCTGGTGTTTACGCCGCATCTGACCGGCTTGCCACCGGGCATACACGGGTTTCATGTGCATGAGAAAGGCAGTTGCGATCCCAGCGTCAAAGACGGCAAGGTCACGCCCGCAGGCCAGGCCGGTGGCCACTTTGATCCGGACAAGACCGGCAAGCATCTAGGCCGTATGGCGATGGCCATCTGGGCGACCTGCCCGCCTTGTATGTGGGCGCCGATGGCATGGCGATGTACCCGGTGCTGGCTCCGCGCCTGACGCGCATAGACCAGATCAAGGGGCACGCCCTGATGGTGCATGCCGGGGGTGATAACCACTCGGACGAACCGATGCCACTGGGCGGCGGCGGTGCGCGCTACGCCTGCGGCGTGATCTGACCAGGCCTTGCGGTGTGATCCCGCTGGGGTGACGGCAGCGCACGCAGTCGCGTCGGGGCGCCGAATCAGCTAAAATCCACGCCAATTCAACTATCTACAACGGGGCGCCTGGCGCCCCGTGAGCTTTTGCCATGAACGCAATCCATACCCCCGCCGAGGCCGATGTCGCCAGCCAGACGGACAAAAAAGCAGCAGTACAACCTGAACAAGCTCAACAAGAGCCTGCGCCACGCCGTGGGCGATGCGATCAATGATTTCAACATGATCGAGCAGGGCGATCGCATCATGGTCTGTTTGTCGGGCGGCAAAGACAGCTACACCATGCTGGACATCCTGCTTAATCTGCAGCGCTCGGCCCCGATTGATTTCTCCATCATTGCGGTCAACCTGGACCAGAAGCAGCCGGGTTTTCCGCAGCACGTGCTGCCGGAATACCTGAGCGCGCTGGGCGTGGAATATCGAATTATCGAAGAAGACACCTATTCCATCGTCAAGCGTCTGGTGCCCGAGGGCAAAACCACCTGTAGTCTGTGCTCGCGGCTGCGGCGCGGCATTCTGTACCGCGTGGCCGATGAAGTGGGCGCCACCAAAATCGCGCTGGGCCACCATCGCGAAGACATTCTCGAAACGCTGTTTCTGAATATGTTTTACGGCGGCAAGCTTAAAAGCATGCCGCCCAAGCTGGTCAGCGATGACGGCCGCCATGTGGTGATCCGCCCGCTGGCCTATTGCCGCGAAAAAGACATCGTCAAATATTCGGAAGCGCGCGGCTTTCCCATCATTCCGTGCAATTTGTGCGGCAGCCAACCCAATCTGCAGCGCCAGGTGGTGGGCGACATGATCCGCGACTGGGACAAGCGTTTTCCCGGCCGCGTTGAATCGATGATGCGCGCGCTGCAAAACGTGGTGCCGTCGCATCTGGCTGATATCAAGCTGCATGACTTTGCCGGCATCAAAGCCGACGGCGTGCCGCGTGACGATGGCGACAAGGCATTCGATAAAGAAAGCTTTAACGATCCGTCCCGCATTTCGATCCTGGCCAGCCGCCCGGCTGACGACGGCGGTTGCGGAGACCAAGGCTGATGCTGTTTCGCTCAAAACGTAATGGCGCGGCTGCGGCCGAAGTGCAGGTGGATGTGTCGGATAACTTTGGCATCCGCAAACTGCACTTTGGTGGCGATGACACGCAAAGCGCCATGAAAGTGGCAGACCCGCTGGAACTGGTGCTGGCCTACACGCGCTGTGCCTTTGGCTTTTTTTGCTGCTGGCCGAGGCACCGCGCGATGCTTTGTTGATTGGCCTGGGCGGCGGTTCGATTGCCAAGTGGATTCACGCCCACATGCCGCAGACGCGTCTGACTGTGGTCGAGCTGCACGCACAGGTGGTGGCGGTGGCGCATTCGATGTTCTTTTTTGCCGCCCGACGACGAACGCCTCGACGTGCAGGTTGGCGATGGCTCGGCCTGGGTGTATCAGATGGCAGACGCCAGCAGCGATCTGATCATCATGGATGCCTATTCGGCCGGCGGCATTGCAGAACCGCTGGCCACCGTCGATTTCTTTAGCGCCTGTCGCGACAAGCTGCGCGCCGATGGTGTGCTGGCCGTCAATCTGTGGGGCTCGGACAAGCGCTTTGGCCAGTATCGCGACCGGCTGGCGCAGGCATTTGATAGCCGCGTCTTGCTGCTGCCAGCGCGGCAGAAGGGCAACATCATGGCCTTTTGCTTCAAGCGCGGCTTCAATAATCCGAGCTGGGCGGCGTTGTCAGAGCGCGCCATCAAGCTGGAAGCGCAATACGGGCTGGAATTCAGCGAGTTCGTATCCGACCTGGCCCGGCTGAATACCCACAACGATCGCAAGCTTTTTTTTATCTAGCAACGCGAGCGCGCAGGCCGCTGCAGCAGGCGGTTTGCTGGCTGCAGCGCACTTTGGGCATGGCTTACGGCATGGATTTGTGATTACGCCAGTCTGTCGGCGCCACCGCCTGCGCAGGACTATGCATTGCGTGGTTTCCAATGACGCCCGGATGTGAAAAAAAATCCGGGGTAATCAAAGCTTAACAAGGTAATACCAAATGCTCGACCGAGACGGTTATCGTCCGAACGTCGGCATCATCATCCTCAACCACAGGAATCAGGTTTTCTGGGGAAAACGCGTACGCGAGCATTCATGGCAGTTTCCGCAAGGCGGTATCAAGCAGGGTGAATCACCGGAACAGGCCATGTTCCGCGAGCTGATGGAAGAAGTCGGCCTGTCGTCTCAGCAAGTCGAGATCGTCGGCCGGACGCGCGAGTGGTTGAAATATGATGTGCCGACCAACTGGGTACGCCGCGAATGGCGCGGCACTTATAAGGGACAAAAGCAGATCTGGTTTTTTTACTGCGTTTGAGAGGGCGTGATTCCGACGTCTGTTTGCGCCGGACCAATCACCCCGAATTCGACGCATGGCGCTGGAATGATTACTGGGCGCCACTCGATGCCGTCATCGAGTTCAAGCGTGGGGTGTATGAAGCCGCGTTGTCCGAGTTGTCGCGGTTTCTGGACAGCGTGCCCACGCGGCGCTGGGGTTCCTGATCTTTAGTTGTTTTTTTTGATTCGGTAAGATGCAACGGCCGGCGCGTATGCTCCGGCCGTTGTTTTATCCAGGCTTGCTCTTTAACCCGCTGCAAGGACCCCGCCCGGCGATGACAGACCGCGCAACATCCGAAATGCACTGGCGCTCGCTGGCGCTGCTCAATCTGTTTCGCGCGCTCAGCGTGCTGGGGCTGTTTTTTTTGGGCCTCAGCCTGATTTTTTTTCCGCGCGTGCTGGCCGATTCGGGCGGGCGTGAGCCGTTCTTCTGGCGTGTGGGATCGATGTACTGCTGGCGCTGGCTTCAGCTTCAGCATTCGCCATCGTCGCCCGGCCTTCGAAATCCAGCTTAGCGCCCAGGTGGCGACGGACATCATTTTTTCTGGTGTTCGTCATGCATCTGTTTGGCGGTGTGCGCAGCGGCATCGGCATTTTGCTGCTGCCGTATCTGGCGGCGGCCGGGCTGATCTCGCGCGGCCGCATGACCTTGTTTCATGCTGCCATGGCCAGTCTGGCCTTGCTGGCCGAGCAACTGGTGCGTGTGGCCTATGAAGGCGTCAGCCCCGACGACAACCTGACGCCCGCATTGCTGTGCATGGCCTGCTTTGCCGTGGCGTGGCTGGGTTATCGTTTGTCGCACTACGCCGAGGCCAGCGAAGCGCTGGCGGCACAACGCGGTGTTGATCTGGCCAACCTGGCGCAGGTGAATCAACGCATCTTGCAAGATGTGTCCGATGGCGTGGTGGTGGTCGATGCCGCCGGGCATGTGCGCCAGTTCAATCATCGCGCCACCGAGCTGCTGGGCCTGCCGCTCAATATCAACCAGCCCCTGGTGCAGGCGGTGCCATCGCTGGATGTAATCTGGCGCGACTGGCAGCTGGACCGCACGCAAGCGCCGGCCTTGCTGGCGGGCCATGCGCACAAGACGCTGCGCCCGCGCATGGTGCCGATGTCCGAGCACACGACCGAAGCCGATGTGCTGATCTATCTTGAGGACATGGACCGTTTGCGCCGCGAGTCGCAGCAACTCAAGCTGGCCGCACTGGGACGCTGACGGCCAACCTGGCGCATGAAATCCGCAATCCACTCAGCGCGATTGCCCACGCCGCGCAACTGTTGGGCGAAGAAGCCACCGAAGACCCCCTGATGCAACGGTTAACGCGCATCATCGACGACAATACCCACCGACTGGAACGCATGGTGCGCGATGTGCTGGAACTGAACCGGCGTGACCGCGTGGTGCGCCAGGATATTGAACTGGGCGACTGGTTGCACACGTTTCTGGATGAGTTTCGTCAGGTAGAAAACATCGTTCCGCCGCTTTTGCTCACGTGCCCGCCCGACGTGGTGGTACGGTTCGATCCGGGACATTTGCACCAGGTATTGTGGAACCTGGCGCGTAATGGCTGGCGCTATTGCAGCAAAGCCGAAGGCGCGCTGCTGTTCAAGGTGTTGGCGCATCGCGGCCATTGGCGGCTGGATGTGATCAACGACGGCCCGCCGGTGCCGGCGGATGCGCAAACGCAGTTATTTGAGCCGTTTTTTTTACCACCGACACCAAAGGCACTGGCCTGGCTTGTATATCGCCCGCGAAATCTGCGCTGCCAACGCGGCGCATCTGGAATATCTGGCCCCTGCCAGGGAGGTGCCAGCTTTTGCATTACGTTCGGGATCAGTGATGAGCAGAAAAAACGAGAATAGATAAACGCGTGCTGGTCGTCGATGACGAGGCAGACCTGGCCGAACTGTTGGAACTGACTTTATTAAAGATGGGCCTGTCGGTGGATAAAGCCGGCAGCGTGGCCGAAGCCCGCGCTTGCTGGGCCGGCATCGCTACGATTTTTTGCCTGACCGATATGCGCATGGGCGACGGTGAGGGCCTCGAAATTATCGAGCACATCCAGGCACGCAAGCTGGACGTACCCATTGCCGTCATCACCGCCTATGGCAGCATGCAGAACGCCGTGGCCGCGCTCAAGGCGGGCGCGTTTGATTACCTGGCCAAGCCGGTATCGCTGGAGCAATTGCGCACACTGATCAAATCGGCGCTACGGCTGGATGACGACGAAGAACACCATGCGCCGGGCACGGCGGGCGAAGTCAGCAACCGCATGTTGTTGGGCGAATCGCCCGCGATGAAACAGGTGCTGGAGCTGATCGACAAGCTGTCGCGCAGCCAGGCGCCGGTTTATGTCAGTGGGGAATCCGGTTCCGGCAAAGAACGCGCGGCACGCATGATCCACGCGCGCTCCAGCCGCGCCGACAAGCCCTTTGTGGCGGTCAACTGCGGCGCTATTCCCGAACATTTGATGGAAAGCGAATTCTTTGGCTATCGCAAAGGCGCGTTTACCGGCGCCGATGCCGATCGCGAAGGCTTCTTTCAGGCGGCCCACGGCGGCACCTTGTTTCTGGATGAAGTGGCTGATTTGCCATTGCTGATGCAGGTCAAACTGCTGCGCGCCATTCAGGAACGCAAAGTACGTAAAGTGGGTGCCACGCAAGAAGAAGCGGTCGATGTACGCATCATCTCGGCCACGCATCAAAACCTGGCGCGTTGCGTTGAGAACGCCCGGTTTCGCCAGGATTTGTATTACCGCCTGAATGTGATCGAACTGCATATGCCGCCGCTGCGCGAAATGGGCGCCGATGTCGAGGCGATCGCGCAGCATGTGCTGGTGCGGCTGTCGCAGCAAAACGGCATGCCGACCACGCCGGTGCTGGGGCCGGAGGCGCTGGCAGCGCTGCGGCACTATGCGTTTCCGGGCAATGTGCGCGAACTGGAAAACATGCTGGAACGGGCGCTGGCGCTGTGCGATGGCCAGGTGATCAGCGCCGACGACCTGCAAATCAGCCCGGCTAGCGAAGCGGGGCGCGAGGAAGGCGGGCCGGATAGCGGCGATTCGCTGCAGGATTATCTGGATCGGGTTGAACGCGCGGCCATTCTGGAAGGACTGGAAAAAAAACCGGTGGCAACCGCACCCAGGCGGCAAAGCTGCTGGGCGTGACATTCCGCTCGTTGCGCTACCGCATGGAACGGTTGGGTATCTAACACCCATAGGGTGGGTCAAGACCCACCAGCCAAAGCCATCTGCTCAGGACTCAGCCGCTGGTTCAACGCAGGGGGAGGGCCCCACGCTTCATCCGCATTCAGCCGCGCTGGATGAGGCGGCGGGCCAAGCCGTGGCCGCATCCCCGCAGATTTACATCTCCATCTCAATCTCACCCCCGCCCAGCCGCCACACGCGGCCGCCGACGGCGATACGCCGTTGCGCATCCACATCCAGATGCAGCACCGACAACGGCGACACGCGCCGATGAATCGTATGGCCTTGCTCGATGCGGAAGTTGAACGGCGGCACATTGCCATTTGCGATAAACCAGTGACCAATTGCCGCAGCCGCACAGCCCGCGCCAAAGTCTTCCTGCAGATGGAACGGGTCGGCGGTAAACGCGCGCAACGTCAGCACCTCGCATCATTGCTCCACAAGGCCACTTGCAGCAGATGATGCGGATGCCCCAGCGCCGTCATCAGCAAATCCAGCCGTGGCGCCACTTGCAATACATGTTGGCGCGCGCGTAGCGGCACCACCAACTGCGTGAAATCACTATCTATCCATAGCAGCGGGCCGCCCAGGTCGGCCGGGTTCAGGCCCAGCGCAGCGGCAAAGGCCAGCGGATCTATCTGCACCGTGCGGGCATGCGCGGCGGGCGCATGCACCCACCACAAATCGTCGCGCCGATAACCAATGGTGGGCGCGCCGATCGAGGTGGCCGCCGCAATGCTCGAAGCACCCAATGCGCCCATGGCGGAATAGGGCAGCGGCATTTGCGGCGTCCATGCCGACCATGCTTGCGTGCGGGTTTCCAGGAACACGGTTTCGGGCGCACTGAACTGGTACGCCAGGCGTTGGCTGACCGCCGCATCAGGCAAGCGCGGCACTTCGCACACGACGATGGGGCAACCGCCCATACGACGTTCGCCAAAGACATTCAATAGGTGAAAAGGAATTTTTTACCATTTTTTCAATTGCCATTTACGCCAATACGGCGGCGAATGGAGGTTGTTATTTGTTACAATGCTCGGGTTTGTCCCGCCTGCCCGATTAACGTCACACGATAGCGAACGCCATGTCTTCTGTACTAGAACCCATAGCCGTGAATAAAGACCAGCCCCTGGCACGAGACCTCGATACCCTGGCAGAAGTCTTAGCCAGCACCATCCGCGAACAAACCGGTAATGCCGCAGCGGACCAGATCGGGGCAATTCGTGACCTGGCCATCCGCTACGTCGAAGGGCGCGATCCCGAAGCCAGCGCCACGCTGGCACGTACCTTGTCTTCTCTGGACCTGACCAGCGCCATGGCGTTGGTGCGTGCGTTCAGCTATTTCTCGCATTTATCCAATATTGCAGAAGACTTGCATCACAACCGGCGTCGTCGCGTACACAAGATGCAAGGTTCCACCGCTCAGCGCGGAAGTATAGCCGCTGCCATTGATGCCTTGTTGGCCCGTGACGTTAAACCCGCAGAAATCCTCGCTTTGTTGGGTGAAACACTCATTGCGCCGGTCCTGACCGCGCACCCGACCGAAGTCAAACGCAAAACCATCCTCGAATGCCATCGCGCGATTTCGGATCTGCTGCAAGCGCGCGACCGTTATCCGCTGACCACTGAAGAACTGCGCGCCAACCACGAAGCGCTGGAACGCGTGGTGCTGACGCTGTGGCAAACGCGCGAAATCCGTACCTTCAAACTGACGGTGCAGGATGAAATCGAAAATGGCTCGGCGTATTTCCGTAATACCTTCCTGCACGAAGTGCCGCGCCTGTATCTGGACCTGGAAGATCGCCTGAGCGAACTGACCAACACCAAAGTCGAGCTGCCCAACTTCTATCATGTGGGTTCCTGGATTGGCGGCGACCGCGACGGCAACCCGTTTGTGACCGGTGATGTGCTGCGTTATGCGGTGTCGCGCCAGTCGGGTATCGCGCTCGATTACTACTATCAACAGTGTTCCAAGCTGGAAAGCGAACTGTCGATGTCCACGCGCCTGGTGCAAGTGGATCAATCGTTGCAGGCGCTGGCCGAGCAAGCCAACGAAGATCAGCGCAAATCCGAAGAGCCGTATCGTCTGGCCGTGGGCCATGTGCGCGCGCGGATTTTTGCCACCGCCGTCAAGATCGGCAAGTTCCACCATCAATTGCACGACGTGGCGCGCGCGCCGGAATACGAAAGCGCCGAAGAACTGGCCCACGATCTGGAAGTGATCTCCAATTCGCTGAAATCGCACGGCGCGGCCAAGCTGGCCAACGGCCGTTTGCGTCGTCTGCAACGCGCGCTGTCGGTGTTTGGTTTCTACCTGGCGCCGGTGGATATGCGTCAGCACGCCAATATGCATGAGAAGGCCGTGGCCGAGCTGTTCGAAAAAAAAGCTGGCCTCGAAAACTATATGCGCCTGGACGAGGCGTCACGCCGCGTGGTGCTGCTGCGCGAACTGGCCAGCCCGCGTCCGCTGATCTGCCCGTATCTGGAATATTCGCCGGAAGTGCAGAAAGAACTGGATATCTTTAGCGCGGCCGCAGAACTGCAATCGCGCTATGCGAATCGGTGCTGCCCAACTACATCATCAGCAACTGCGAATCGGCCTCCGATTTGCTCGAAGTGGCCTTGCTGATGAACGAAGTCGGCCTGATCCAGCTGCGCCGGCGGTCAAAGCCGCATCAACATCATTCCGCTGTTTGAAACCATCGGCGACTTGCGCGCTTGCGGCCAGATCATGTCCGAGCTGTTTGCGCTGCCGCAGTGGCGTCAGATCGTGGCGGGCCGCGATATGGTGCAAGAAGTGATGCTGGGCTATTCCGACTCCAACAAGGACGGCGGCTATCTGACCTCCAACTGGGAGCTGTACAAGGCCGAGCTGAATCTGGTCAAAGTGTTTGAAGCGGCCGGCGTCAAAATGCGCCTGTTCCACGGCCGTGGCGGCACGGTCGGTCGTGGTGGTGGCCCGGCGTTCGACGCATCGTGGCGCAGCCGGTGGGTTCGGTTGCTGGCCAGATCCGCATTACCGAGCAGGGCGAAGTCATTGCCTCCAAGTTTGCCGACCGCGAAGTGGGTCGTCGCAATCTGGAAATCATGATTGCCGCCACGCTGGAAGCCAGCTTCCCGACCGAAGCGCAAGCCACCGTCGACACACCGGAACGCCACAAGCTGGCCGAACGCCTGTCGCTGCGCGCGTATCAGGCCTATCGCGATCTGGTCTACGCCACGCCCGATTTCATCACCTATTTCCGCGAAGCGACGCCGATCAACGAAATCCCGAACCTGAATATCGGTTCGCGTCCGGCTGCACGTAAAAAACACCAATTCGATTGCCGATCTGCGCGCGATTCCGTGGGTGTTCAGCTGGTCGCAATGTCGTCTGATGCTGCCGGGCTGGTTTGGCTTTGGCACTGCCATCGCTGAATATCTGGCCGAAACCGGCGAAGCTGGTCTGGCGGTGCTGCGCGAGCAATATAAAGAGTGGCCGTTCTTCCAGGTGACCATTTCGAATATGGAAATGGTGCTGGCCAAATCCGATATCGCGATTGCTGCGCGTTACTCGGAACTGGTGCGCGACCAGGATCTGGCGCGCCGCATCTTTGGCCGCATCAAAGAAGAATGGCAACGTGCGGTGGATGCGGTGATGGCCATTACCGAGCATTCCACGCTGCTGGGCGACAACCCGTTGCTGGCGCGCAGCCTGGATAACCGTCTGCCGTATCTGGACCCGCTGAACCATCTGCAGGTAGAACTGCTCAAGCGCCTGCGTGCGGGCGATGAAAGCGAAGACCTGCAACACGCGGTGCATTTGACCATCAACGGCATCGCCGCCGGCTTGCGCAACTCGGGTTGAGCGACCGCTGATTGCCGATCGGCCCGTGCCGCTGGCACACTACGCCGCCATGAGCCTCCGACTTGTACACATCAAGGCGGGGACGCTTGTGGCGGCGTTGTTATTGGCGGCCACGGCGTCCGCCGCCGTGCCCAGCCACTTTGGCGAGCAAATGGAAGCCGCGCTGACCTGCCGCTCGGAATGGTCGACGGCGTGGTGGCGGGGCTATTTCCGTTCCTACCTCGGCGCACCGCTGCGCACTTGGGGTGATGCCGAGTGGTTCAGCAGCCAGAACGCGCAACTGGGCGGCGTTGCCACCACCGAAGCGTTTGTTAACGTGCCGACTAGCAGCGCCTTGATGGTGGGCGTGCTGATTGCGCAGCCGGTGGACAAGGTCAAACAAACCATCGAGACCACGCTGTCGACCCACTTCGAACCCATCGCCGGGCCGTATCCACGCTATCTGTCGTTCTCGGGCAGCGTGCTGGTCGGCTTGTCCAACAACCAGACCAAGTGGTACTGCGCCCGCTGGAACCTCGGCAACCGGCCGTAGGGTGGGTCAAGACCCACCATTCAAAACCATGTCTCGCCTCGCTGTTCCTGGCATAGCACTTTGGGTGGTGGGTCTTGACCCACCCTATGCGTACGGGCTCGTTCACCCAATACCACGTAACCCAATTCACGACCGCTGCGTATGACAACGTAATACCAGTTGCCACTGCTGCATGTCAGAAACCACCTACCCACGCTGACCCGATCTTTCATGAGACCGCGCGCCCCATGCGCGCAGATAGCCGCGCCTGCCACCCGACTGCGTGTGGCGCGGTTGATTCAATATGTGTCCGCCGTTTGTCTGCTTTTTTTGTCGGGGACCAAGGGTCGTTTCAGTATTTTTTTCTGGTGCGAGATTACTGCGCAAGAAACGGGCAAAGTACATCAGGCAATGATAATGATGCGACGCAACATGGTGCTGCGCCGCAATATTGCTAGCTATATCGCCAATCCGCGTGCCATATATTGCATCGCAACAAATCCACCTTGGTGCGTTTCTGTAAGCGCAAAAGTTGTAGTAAGTAAAACTACTACTACGCAATTTCTGTGTAAAAGTACCAGGGGTTGACACAAATTCGCCATTAGAGGGTTAATGCACCACGTCGAAAGCGGGGCAGAACACGCACCCGTTGGCCGCCAGGAATAGCAGCGATTGCTTGCAGTCGACTGACACATACAAGCCGGTGGACCAGACCATTACATGCGCGTGAATAACGCCAATGCACAAGACAGGATGGAGACCCTTCTTTTATGCGTATCAATCGTTTTGTACTCGCGGCGATACCGGCCGCCCTCGTGGCGGCCCATTCTTTTGCTGCTTATCCGGCCTGGCAGGACGGCGGTACCTATTCCGCAGGTACCATCGTTTATTACAACGGTCATGATTACCAGGCACTGGTAACCCAGACCGATTACGTCGGCGCAAACTGGAACCCGGCCTCTACGCCCAGCCTGTGGAAGGATCTGGCGTAGATACGTCGGGCACCGCTACGCCGACCCCCACCCCGCACCGACGCCA
>BBFD01000021.1 GCA_001313065.1 Silvimonas sp. JCM 19000 | reverse complement strand
CTGCCCGACCGGCGCCCGCACCCGCGCAGCAACAACCGCAACGGCCACAAGCACAGCCGGTGCAACAACGACTGCCAGCGGAAACGCGTCCACAAAAAACGCAGAAGCGCACCCGCACGCCGAGCATCACGCGCACGAAGAAAAGCGCAAGGCCGAATGATCGCGCTTGCGCTTGTCAGAGAGGTGCGGGGCGCTCAGGCGCGGGCGGACGGTGTCTTTGCCGCTAGCCACACGCCGATAACGGCCAGCGCGGTGCCGCCCAGCATCGGCACGGTAAGCGGTTCGGCAAAGACGAGCCACGCCATAAGGGTGGTGGCGGGCGGAACCAGAAAGAACAAACTGGCGACCTTGCCTGCCTCCCCATGGCGCAGCAGCCATAACAAAATGCCGATCGCACCAATCGACACCACCAGCACCAGCCATGCCAAGCCAGCCAGAACGCAGGATGCGGATCAAAATGCGCCGCTTCGGTCGCCCAGGCCAGCGGTGCAATCACTGCCAGCGACACTGCGCACTGAATTGCCGAAGCCGCCAGCAAATCGACCGAGGCGCAAAAGCGTTTCTGATAAACCGTGCCCGCGCTGATCGAGCATAAGGCCGTCACTGCGGCCAGCACGCCGCCCAGGCTCAAGACCCCGCTGCCCAGCTTGTTGCCCACCACCAGAATCACGCCGAGCAAAGCCAGCAACAAGCTGCCCCATTGCCGCGCACTGCGTTGTTCGGGCAGCCAGCGCGCCGCCAATACGCTCACCACGATGGGCTGCAAGCCGGCAATCAAGGCCATCGTGCCCGCCGACATCCCCACCCCCAGCGCGGTAAAGACGCCGATAAAGTACAGCGTTTGCGTCAGCAGCCCGCGATGCCGGCGTGGAGCAGCAAGCGTCCGCGCGGCCAACGCACTTTGAATAACGGTGCCAGCGGCAACAGAATCAACAGCACCAGCGCAAAGCGCAGGGCCAGAAAATGGAAGGGCGCGATATAGCGCAGGCCCAATTTGGCGGCAATAAACCCGCTACTCCAGAGCAGCACAAACAGCATGGGCGCGAACGGGGCGAAGCCGGATTGCACGGCGTGGGCTGAAGATGACACAGGCTTCATGCGGCGGGCAGGCGGGAGACTAAAGCGCAGCATGCTACTGGCATCCCGGCCGCGAGAGCCACCAAAAAAAACGCCCCGAAGCATCCGGGGCGTTTTGTATTGCGTTGAAGTCGGCAGCGCAAGGACTTATTTGGCTGCCGCTTTGGCCGCCGCTTGCGCTTTGGCAACCACCGCTTCGACTTGCTCGCGCTCATAGCTTTCTACGTAAGTGCGGCCGTAGTAGCTGTCGAGCAGGATCTGCTTCAGCTCAGAGATCAGCGGATAGCGCGGGTTGGCGCCAGTACACTGGTCATCGAAAGCTTCTTCGGCGACTTCATCCAGCTTGGCCAGGAACAAGGCTTCCGGCACGCCAGCGGCCTGAATCGAAGCAGGAATGCCGAGCGTGTTTTTTTCAACTCATTCACCCAGCGATCAGCGCTTCTACTTTCTCGTCGTCATCTTTACCCGGCAGGCCCAGATGCTCGGCGATATCGGCATAACGGCACTTGGCTTGCGGGCGGTCATACTGGCTGAACGCCGTTTGCTTGGTCGGAATATCCACCGCGTTGTAGCGGATCACGTTGGTAATCAACAGCGCATTGGCCAGGCCGTGTGCCAGATGGAACTCGGCACCCAGCTTGTGCGCCATCGAGTGGCAAACCCCAAGGAAGGCATTGGCAAAGGCCACACCGGCAATCGTGGCGGCATTGTGCACTTGCTCGCGAGCACGCGGATCGTTGGCGCCGTTGGCGTAGGAAGAGGGCAGATAGGCCTTGAGCAAGGTCAACGCCTGCAACGCTTGCGGATCGGAGTACTCGTTGGCCATGACCGAAACATAAGCTTCCAGCGCGTGGGTTACGGCATCGATACCGCCAAAGGCCGTCAGCGATTTGGGCATATCCATGACCAGATCGGCATCGATAATGGCCATGTTCGGCGTCAGCTCGTAATCGGCGATCGGGTATTTGGTGCCGGTTTTTTTCATCGGTCACCACCGCAAACGGCGTCACTTCTGAACCCGTGCCCGACGTGGTCGGGATGGCAACCAGCTCGGCTTGATGCCCATCTTGGGGAACTTGTAAATGCGTTTACGGATATCCATAAAGCGCAGTGCCAGGTCCTCAAAGTGGACTTCGGGGTGCTCGTACATCACCCACATGATCTTGGCCGCATCCATCGGGCTGCCGCCGCCCAGCGCAACAATCACGTCGGGCTTGAACACGTTGAGCGCATGCACGCCTTTGCGCACCACTTCCAGCGTCGGATCCGCTTCGACTTCGTAAAACACTTCTACTTCCATGCCCATCTGTTTCAGGATCTTGATGGTTTCATCGCAATAACCGTTATTGAACAGATAGCTGCCGGTGACGATGGACGCGCGTTTTTTTTCCTTCCAGATCGCGCAAGGCAAACGGCAGGCAACCCCGACGGAAATAAATGTTCTTCGGCAGTTTGTGCCACAGCATGTTTTCGGCGCGTTTGGCCACGGTTTTCTTGTTGATCAAGTGCTTGGGCCCCACGTTTTCCGAAATCGAGTTACCGCCCCACGAACCGCAACCCAAGGTCAGCGACGGTGCCAGCTTGAAGTTATACAAGTCACCAATCCCGCCTTGCGACGACGGCGTATTGATCAGGATCCGCGCGGTTTTCATCTTGTCGCCAAAGTAGGCGATGCGTTCGTCCTGCATGTCCTGATTGGTATACAACGCCGAGGTGTGGCCAATGCCGCCAAGGGCGACCAGGGCCACCGCTTTATCGACCGCGTCGTGAAAATCTTTGGCGCGATACATGGCCAGCGTGGGCGACAGTTTTTCATGCGCAAACGCTTCTTCTTCGCCCACGCTGGAGACTTCACCAATCAGCACTTTGGTGTACGACGGCACGCTGATGCCGGCCATTTCGGCAATGCGTGCGGCGGATTGGCCGACGATATTGGCGTTGAGGCCACCGTTAACAAGAATGACCTTGCGGACGGCTTCGGTTTCTTTCTTGTTCAGTACATAACCACCGCTGCGCACAAAGCGGTCTTTGGCTTGCTCGTAAACTTCATCAACGATGATGACCGATTGTTCGGACGCACAAACCACGCCGTTATCAAAGGTTTTGGACATCAGGATAGACGCGACCATACGCTTGATATCGGCGGTTTCATCCACCACCACCGGCGTATTGCCCGCACCAACGCCAATGGCTGGCTTGCCCGAGGAATAAGCGGCTTTCACCATGCCGGGGCCACCGGTAGCCAGAATCAGGTTGGTGTCTTTGTGATGCATCAGCGCGTTGGACAGCTCAACCGACGGCGCATCAATCCAGCCGATGATGTCTTTGGGCGCGCCAGCGGCGACCGCAGCCTCAAGCACAATACGGGCGGCTTCGTTGGTGGATTTACGTGCACGCGGATGTGGCTGAAAATGATGCCGTTACGGGTTTTAAGCGAAATCAACGCCTTGAAAATGGCGGTTGAGGTGGGATTGGTGGTCGGCACAATGCCGCAGATAATGCCGATCGGTTCGGCGATGGTCATGGTGCCAAAAGCGGCATCGACTTCGAGCACACCGCAGGTTTTCTCGTCTTTGTAGGCGTTGTAGATATATTCGGAGGCGAAGTGGTTTTTTGATCACTTTGTCTTCAAGCACGCCCATGCCGGTTTCGGTAACGGCCATGCGTGCCAGCGGGATGCGTGCGTCGGCAGCAGCCAGCGCAGCACAGCGGAAAATCTCGTCAACCTGCTCCTGGGTGTAGGTGGCGAACACTTGTTGCGCCTTCTTGACCCGGGCAACCAGTAGGTCGAGTTCCTGAACATTTGTTACGGCCATGATGAGCTCCTGAGACTTGAAAAGTGATTGCCTTGAATTATCGAGATTTATGCTGTTGGCATCTGCCAACTATTGGCGGCGTAAGCTGTTGAATAGTGGCATTTTCTTTCCGCCGCCAGCGGTGTCCGACATTCAGCGCGGGGTTGACTGGCAAGGTAGCTTACGAATTGATGTTTAATGTTGATCTGCCTCAAGACCAATGGCATGTAGCAGGTGTAAGCCGAGCTACATTTTTTGATCGCATTGCCGTATAACGGCGCGCTATCGCAAAATCGCTCCATTTCCGCCATCAGGACCCCGCCCATGAGCCAGCCCGTCACTGCCGCCCAGATCCGGATCCGCGCCATGCACGCGCAGGACTGGCCCGCCGTCGAAGCCATCTACCGCGAGGGCATCGATGCGGGTAGCGCCACTTTTGAAACGGCCACGCCAGGCTGGGACGCCTTTGAGCAATCGCATTTGCCATGCTGTCGCCTGGTTATCGAGCACGACGGTGTGCTGCAAGGTTGGGCGGCGTTGTCCCCATATTCCGGGCGGCATGTTTATCGTGGCGTGGCGATTGTGAGTATCTATATAGCGGCCGCGGCGCGTGGGCTGGGGCTGGGCCGGCGCTTGCTGGATGCGCTGGTTACCGAATCGGAAAACCAGGGCCTGTGGACGTTGCAGGCCGGCATATTCGAATCCAACGCCGCCAGCCTGCGCCTGCACGCCAATGCGGGTTTCAGGGTGGTTGGCGTGCGCGAAAGGCTAGGGCAGTTGCACGGCCGCTGGCTGAATGTGGTGCTGCTGGAACGGCGCAGCTCGCTGATCTGAATTCACTACGGCAAGGGGCACGCCGCCCGGGAATGCGCCTTGCTCTCTGCCGCCTGGGCCATGCAGAACACGGCGCGCCTGCGCTAGGCTCCCATTCTTATAAAACCGCATTGGACTGACGCATACATGGGTAAAGGCAGACTGGAAGCATTCAGCGATGGCGTAATTGCATCATCATTACGATCATGGTGCTGGAACTGCACTCGCCACATGGCTTCGACCTGGCGGCACTGCGCTCGCTAATTCCGGTGTTTCTGGCCTATGTGCTGAGCTTTATGTATGTCGGCATTTACTGGAATAACCATCACCATCTGTTCCACACCGCCAAAACCGTCACCGGCGCTGTGCTGTGGGCCAATCTACATTTGCTATTCTGGCTGTCGCTGTTGCCCGCAGTAACGCGCTGGGTGGATGAAAGCGAAATGGCGGCATGGCCGCTGGCCAGCTATGGTTTTGTGCTGGCCATGTGCGCGATCGCCTATTTCATCCTGACCCAGGTCTTGATCCGCGTGCATGGCCAACAATCCACCCTGGCCCGCGCAGTGCGTTGTGACGTCAAAGGCAAAGTTTCGGTAGGGATTTATGTTTGCGGCATCGTGCTGGCGTTTTTTCTGGCCGCTGGGATCGGTGCTGTGTTACGTCGGCGCGGCAGCCTGGTGGCTGGTGCCGGACCGTCGGATTGAGAAAATCCTGGAAGAACACAACGCAGCGTGAATGTTGTGCCTTATGCGGCGGGCAGTTGCCTGGCAACATGGAGGCCAGGCTCGGGATGCACTGGCTGATCAAGATGCGTATAACTACCTATAATGTATATTATGTAAAGTTAAGGATGTTCCGATAGACATTTCGTTCGCAGCTATCCGCCCAGCTATCGGAATGGCACTCGGCTTTGCACGGTTTGGATTAAGCCGCCGGGTCTGCGGATTGGTGTCGGCCCTTTACCGGGATGCCTGCCCTGCGTCGGGTTCACTAAGACCCATGGACGCCTGGGGATGGCGATGCTCGGGAGTTGTTACGAGGTGTGCAGCGAAGCTGCCAGGCTATGCAGATTCTGCGGCACCACCCGGATAATCCCCGCGCGAGGACTATCGATATCGGCGATCAGCATAAATGACAACGCCACCGTCAACGGCATCACGGCCAGCAGCCAGCCTTTGGCCTTGCTGCCACGTGCGCCGTAGCCCACCAGAAAGCTGCAAAACAAGCCCAGCAAAATCATCAATGCCCACGCGGCACGGGGGATGCGATTCCACCATGCGGCTTGCGTATAGCCTTGGGTGTTGATGACGTCGTTGGCGCCCGCCACTGCGAGCGCGGACACCGGGTTGGGACCGGATTTGACGCCTTCACGCGCGGCTTGCCAGATCGCGTCTTGCAGTCTGGCCGTTTGCTGATCGATGCCGGCAAGCGCTGCGTCGTCGCGCTCGGTATAAAACAGAATGCGTTGCTGCAGATATTGCTTTAGCGCAGTGCGCATTTGCTCGGCTTGCGGGGCAGACAATAAATCAGCGCGGATGTATTCCGTACCGATGGCATTGGCCTCTTCTTCTTCATAATTCTTGCGCTGGTCATAACGCCCCACCGCCATCGATAAACTGAATCCAATAATCAAGGCGAGCAAAGTCAATGACGCGGATTGCACCGTACCAAAGTCAGTGCGGGCGTCTTCGTCCGCCAGTCTGGCGCGGCGCGAAAAGCGTTCGCCAATAAATGCGGTCAGCATCATGCCAGGAGTGCCACAACAAAGAACACAATCGGATGATCGATGAGCGTAGTCATGGCCTGTTCACAGCTTGAGTGATCTGGAAATTCCGGAAGGTAATCGGCGTAATGGCACCAGGCCCGTCAAGAACCCGGTGCATGGCGATGCAATTAATTGCTGGCTGCAGCCGAAGCGGCCGGCGTTTTGGTTTTCTTGTGTTTGGTGCGCTGTTTTTTGCGTTTTTTTGAACGGAGTCCGGGGTGGCCTTCTCCGGCATTTCATCGGCAAACGAAACGCCTGCAAAGCAGAAAGCGACAGCGGCGGCGATCAGATATTTCATGGGGTGTGCTCCAGTCAGATTGGGTGCGGTTTGCGCTTTAACTTTAGTCATAAAAAATGCCGCAGACAAGACGATAGGTAGATGCCAGCGCGAGCGCCCTCTTCGCGTCGCGAGGCTGTTAACGCCCAAAGCAATTGCTACTGGCGCAGTAGCGTGGCTACGCCTATACCGAGAACGCCTCTTTTCAAAATCAAAAGGTTAAACGCCATGCTTAGCGATACTTCGCCGGTACTTGATCGTTTTGAATTCGGTCGTTCAATTCGGCAAACCATCAAACGATCCAGCCACACCCATACCGGCAACACGCGGCGTGACGTGATTGAACTGCTTAAAAGCAATAGTGAAGGTCGAGTGGAAAAACTGGTGCCGCTGCGTTATGCGCGCATGCTGGTTTCACCGTTTACGTTTTATCGCGGCAGCGCCATTATCCAGGCGCACGATCTGGCGGGTACGCCGGATAGCCAATTGCATTTGCAGATTTGCGGCGATGCGCATCTATCCAACTTTGGCGGCTTTGCCACGCCCGAGCGCAATCTGATCTTCGATTTGAATGACTTTGATGAAACCCATCCCGGCCCATGGGAATGGGATTTAAAACGGCTCACGGCCAGTCTTGCCGTCGCCGCACGGCACTTGGGCCATGGCGAGCGCAATGCGCGAGAAGCCGCGTTTGAAGCCGCCGTCAGCTATCAAGAAAACATGGCCAAATATGCGCAAATGGGCGTGCTCGATATCTGGTACGAGCGCATTACGTTTGAGCGGCTGGTTGAAAGTGCGCGCACGGACACCGGCAAAAAAAATGGTACGCAGCGGCATCGAAAAAGCAGGCAAGCGCACTTCGGCCGAGTTGCTGCCCAAGCTGGCGGGCCAGGCTGACGGTGCCTGGAAAATCCGCGATACGCCGCCTGCCGTGTTTCATATCCACGGCAATACCACGCTGTTTGATGCCGACGACGACTGGATGGTGCTGGGCAGCGGCGAGGCCTTGCTGGAGCGTTTGCGCAAAGAATATCTGGGCACCTTGTCCGGCAGCCATCGCAAATTGCTGGAGCGATTTACCGTGCAAGACGTTGCCTTCAAGGTGGTGGGTGTGGGCAGTGTCGGTACGCGTTGCTTGATTGCCTTGATGATGGATAGTCAGCATCAGCCGCTATTCTTGCAAATCAAAGAGGCGCGCCCTTCTGTACTGGCAAAGTTTGTTAAAGAACGCAGTGGTTTTCAGCATGAAGGTCGGCGCGTGGTCGAGGGCCAACGCCTGATGCAGGCTTCCAGCGATCTGTTTCTGGGCTGGTCGACCGGGCCATCCGGGCGGCACTTTTTTTGTGCGCCAGTTGCGCGATATGAAGGTCTCGGCCGAGGTGGAGTTGATGGATGCCACGCGTCTGCAAGGCTACGGCCGGATTTGCGGCTGGGTATTGGCGCGGGCGCACGCGCGGGCCAGCGGCCTGGCCCCGGAAATTAGCGGCTATATCGGCGAAAGCGACCGCTTTGCCGCCGCCCTCGCCCGCTATTCGACCGACTACGCCGACCAGGTCGAACGCGATTACCAGGTGTTTGCCCAAGCCTGCCGCAGTGGCAAATTAAAAGCCCGCACCGACGCCGATTACGCGGCGGATTTCTCGGTCTAACGCCACGCTGCGCGCCGGCAAAAGAAGCTTGCCGGTGCGCGGCGGCATCCATGGTTCAGACCAACGCTTTCAACACTTTTGCCAGCACGTCCTTGATCGGCAATTGCAGCGACATCACCACCAGCAACGGAATGCACGTTGGCAAAATGATCGCGGCAAATCCTTGCTTGCCCAGCACGGATTTGCGCATTTGCCGCACGGCGTCATACAGCGTCTGCACATCGGCCACCGGGCCCAGCTCTGGCGCATCCAGCAAGTCGGGACTGCCGATCTCTGCCGTGATGTCCTCGCCGTTAATCCAGCGCCGATGCACCAGCCGGTTGTGCCGCGACACCAGAATGCCGTATTCACGGATGGCCAGGCGACGCGATTTGGCCAGCAACAAGGCCATCGGCAAAAAACGGAATGATGAACACCGCCGACACCAGTATTGCAGTCGTCAGCATCTCGCCTTTAATGCTGCCGACCGCCACGTTGTGGTAGACCACTTCGTGCGCAAACGAGGCGGCAATGACCGCCGAAATGGCAAACGTCACCGGGCTGAAAATCAGCGCCAGTCGCTGCAAAAACGCCAGCCCGGCGCGATGATCAGGATGGGTGGGCACCAGTTTGAGCGGAAACCGCGCCAGCCTGGCAAACAGCAGCAACACCATCAGCGCGCGCCACAGCCAGGCCAGCAACAGCATGGTAAACAGCGGGCGCACCACCAGCACCAGCCACCACGCGCCAAAGTTCAGCCTGCTTCGCTGGTCGCGCCGGGCCAACCCATGTCGATGTATTGATGGAATATGGCACCCGCCGTGGCGGTGGCTAATACCAGCCCCAGTATCAACACCCAAGGCAGTACGTTGTCCCGCAGCCGCACCACGCCGGCCAGCATTTCGCTGAATGCCGGCAAATCCTGCAACGGCACCAGGCCCGATTTGACGAAATAGCGGAACACCGGCGGCATCAGGCTCTGCGCAATATGTTCGGCCACCACAAACAGCGGAATCGCCACCAGGCAGCGCACGTGCACGCCAAAGTGCGCCAACACGCCGTCCTCATGCGTGTAACTCCACGGCTGGCCCGTTGCGGCGGCCCACAGCATCAAGGCAACCACGCCACCATGGCAAAGATGAAGGCGCGTCGGCGCACGCCCATGCCGGTGGCCGGTATCAAGCCGATCTGGCGCTGCACGCGATACGCGGCGTCATCGCGCACCAGTGACAATTCGACATCCGCCAGATCGGGATAAGGAGCGCCCAGTCCGTCTGCATCCGTTGCTGCCAACGTCATGATGTTTCTGCCTTGTTAGCGAGCGCAGCGTTTCAAAAAAAACTGACCGCCAGGCCCAATGAAACCCCCGACACGTGATTGCCAAACAGATAACGCGCCACCAGCCGGGTACGGGTGATTACCACGTGATATTTGCTTGAATCCAGTTCCATGCCGACGCCGATCGAGGTCAGGTAGTTAAACCCCAACGCGCCGCGCAACTGGCCGATGTATTCGGTATGCGCCAGCTCAAGCACATAGCGCACCGGACGGTCCAGGGCAGTCAGCCCCGTCGGGGCGCGGTAGCGATACCACAAGCCCAGACTTTGCGAATCAGCGCTACCGGTGACCGCATCATCCGATCCTCCATAACTGCGTAAATCAATATTGGAATAGCGCAGTTCCATATCGATTTCTCGCTCGGGGGTGTAGTCCTCGTAATCCAGCATGATCGAGCCGCCGAGCCCATACGCATTCAGCGTGCCACCATCGACAAACTCCAGGTCCCGGTTGGTCTTGCGATCGATGACCCAGCCCGCCGCGCGCACATCGCTGGCCACTTTGCCTAGCGCGATATTAAAAATCGGTCGCAGTTTCAGCTTGTCGGTCAGCGGAAAATCCCAGCCGATACCGCCACTGGCATTCACGGTATTCCAGCGCAGGGGCAAGCTGCGATCCTGTACGCCATCGGTGGCCACAAAGGTGGGATCGTAGCGTGTGTAAGCGATCAGGCCTTCGAGGTACAGAGGAAACGATTTGCTGATTGAATCGCCGCCACCCAGTTGCGTGGACCAGAGTCCCGGGTTGCCGGATGCGCCGTCCTTGATCGAGAGCGAACTCGTGGTGACGTCGGGCACGACGGCGTAACCGATCAGCGCCACCACGCCGTTGGCGGTGCGCTGCAAGTCGCGATTTTGTACGCGGAAGTTGCCGGGTTCAGCGTAAACGTGGCCCACGATGCCATACACGCACGCTGCGGCAAGCCACCGCGACCCAAAGTTGAAACGTCCCCTCATGCTGCGATGCTCTGGCAAACAACGGCGGTTTCGATAACGAGCGTCCGACGCTGCAATAGGTTGGGAAGCGCATGCATGGCTCAGTCCTGCAAAACCACGCGCGCGGCGTGGGCGTGATCAAAACCGTCTGAGTAGGTGGGCGTTGCCCCCTCGATTGCCGTGTACAAATGGGCTGGCTTGTAGGTCAGGCACGTACAAATTTTATAGGCTAAGGTTTACGATACTTGACGGTGAAATCACTATAGCTGTCTTTTTTTCTGACGTGTTTTGGGGTTCCGTCGTCATGAGATTGCCGAAAACCATGTGGAGAATTGTGATGACCGCCGCACCTAAAAAAAATCTCGCTCGCCGTGTTATCTGCGCTGTTATGGGCCCAGACATTTGCTGCCGGCCCCAACCCGCCGACCGACGCGACGCGCAAAGCCAACGACGCCGTAGCGCAATATTTGCCTTTTTCAAACACTCAGGATTTTGACGACGCCCGCCACGGCTTTATCGCTGATTTGCCCAGCCCGCTGATCAAGGGCGCCAGTGGCAATACCGTCATTGATCTTTCCGCGTATGACTTTCTTAAAAAAAGCAGGGCCCTGCCCCCGAATCGGTTAATCCCAGCTTATGGCGCCAATCGCAATTGCTCGCCATTCGGGGCCTGTTCAAAGTGGTAGATGGAATTTACCAGGTGCGCAATATTGACCTGGCCAATATGACGTTTATCCGCGGCAAAACCGGTTGGGTGGTGGTTGATCCGTTGACCTCGACCGAGACCGCCAAGGCCGCACTGGATCTGGTGAATAGCAAGGTCGAGAAGCTGCCGGTGTCTGGCGTGATCTTTACGCATTCGCATGTCGATCACTTTGCCGGTATCCGCGCCATCGTCGATGAAAAAGATGTCAAGGCGGGCAAGGTGCCGGTGATTGCGCCGGAAGGCTTTATGGAAGAAGCGGTCAGCGAAAACGTGTTTGCCGGCAACGTGATGAGCCGACGCGCGTCGTATATGTATGGCAACCTGCTGCCCAAAAATCCGGAAGGCAATGTGGGCGGCGGCCTTGGGCTGACCACGGCGGCAGGGACGATCACGCTGTTTGAACCGAGCAAGCTGATCGAGAAAACCGGTGAGACGCTTAACGTAGATGGCGTGGATGTCGTATTCCAGATGGCGCCGGGCACCGAGGCGCCGGCCGAAATGCTGTTTTATTTTCCGCAATTCAAGGCCATAGACCTGGCGGAAGACGCCAATCACACGCTGCACAACATCCTGACGTTACGTGGCGCCAAAGTACGCAGTGCGCAGAAATGGGCCAGCACGCTCGATCAAACCATAGATTTGTGGGGTAAAGATGCAGTGGTCTCATTTGGTAGCCACCACTGGCCGCAATGGGGTAATGAGCACGTGGTAGAGCATCTGGAAAAACAGCGAGATCTCTACAAATACATCAATGACCAGACCCTGCGCATGGCCAATCAGGCCTGACCATGAACGAGATTGCCGAGCAATTTGTGCTGCCGGATAGTCTGGCCAAAGAGTTTTACAACCGTGGCTACTATGGCGATCTAAAGCACAACGTCCGCGCCACCTACCAGTTGTATCTGGCTTCTGGGATGCCAATCCGGCTAATTTCAACCCGTTGCCGCCGACCGAAGAAGCGAAGAAATATGTTGAGATGGTCGGGGCTGACAAGATGATCGCCACGGCTAAAAAAAGCCTATGCCGCAGGCGAATACCGCTGGGCCGCCACCGTGGCCAACAAGGTGGTATTTGCCGAACCCAAAAAAATCAGGCCGCCCGCAATATTGAAGCGGATGCACTGGAGCAATTGGCTATCAGGCCGAATCTGGGCCGGCGCGCAATTTCTATCTGTCCGGCGCGCAAGAATTGCGTGGTGGCGTCAAGAAAATGGCTACGCCAAACACCAGCTCACCCGACATCATCAAGGGCATGACCACCGATATGTTCCTTGATTTTCTGGCCATCCACCTGAATGGGCCGCGCGCGGGCGCCAAGGCGTATTCGTACAATCTGGTCTTTCCGGACATCAATGCCAAATACGTGCTCACGGTTAAAAAACGGCGTGATGAACTACAGCAAAGACAAACAGCTCGACAAAGCGGATGGCACCGTCACCTTAAACCGCAGCACGCTGGATGACATCGCTTTGGGCAAGCTTAAATTAGGCAATCTGGCCGAGAGCGGAGACGTCAAAATTGAAGGTGACGCCGCCAAATTCAAAGACATGCTTGGCAACTTCGACAAGTTTGATTTCTGGTTCACGATTGCCGAGCCTTGATCGGCGGCCGGCGCGCCAGCAAGTGCCTCAAAAAAATGAACGCGCGGGTGGGTCCGCGGCCCCGAATTTACCGGGCTGCGTACTGCACCCGCTTTTAATCTGCCGCTGTCAGTTTATTTTGTAACCACTCGATCCGATTGCTTGCTTTCGAAATCGTAAGAATCTAGATTCAATTCACATTGAACTTTCTACGCGCGATTTGTAATCCCTGCGCCGCTGAGAGCAAACGCTCGCTCATGCTGTACCTAAAGCAAACCCGTAGCCGGTAACGGCTTAGATATGCCAGCAGCTCAGGGGATTACGCGCCACGCCATGCGCGCTGTCCTCACGTCTTTGCAATCCTGTTGGCATCCAATAAGGAGAGTAGATCGTGAAGTTCTTGATACCGGAATTTGCACGCGGGGTGGTCTCCGCCGTGCTGGTCGGGCTAGTGGCTTAGGGGTGATGGCGCCAGCCAGCGCCGCGGACAATACGGCGCGCAAACCCAATATCGTGGTGATCTGGGGTGACGACATCGGCATGTGGAACGTGGGCGCTTATACCCACGGCATGATGGGCCAAACCCCTAACATCGACTCCATCGCCAAAAACGGCATGATTTTTTACCGACCACTACGGTCAACCCAGTTGTACGGCCGGTCGTGCCGCCTTTGTGATGGGGCAACTGCCCATCCGTACCGGCATGACCACCATCGGCATTCCTGGCTCCAACCGGGGCATCCAGAAAAGCGATCCGTCGATTGCCGAAGTCCTTAAATCGGTGGGTTACGCCACGGCCCAGTTTGGTAAAAAACCACTTGGGCGATCGCAACGAATTTTTTTGCCCACCGTGCATGGCTTTGATGAATGGTTTGGCAACCTCTATCACCTGAATGCGGAAGAAGAGCCCGAAGAACTTGATTATCCGGGCCAGAAAAAACCCGGCCTACAAAGACAAGTACGGCCCGCGGGGCGTGCTGCACACCTGGGCCACCACCTCGGACGATGCAACGGTCGACCCCAAGTTTGGCAAGGTGGGTAAACAGAAGATCGTCGACACCGGCCCCCTCACCCGCAAACGCATGGAAACCATCGATCAAGAGGTGACCGATGAAACGCTGAAGTACATGGATCGCGTCGGCAAAGGCGATAAGCCGTTCTTCCTCTGGTACAACTCGACCGCGATCCACGTCTGGTCGCATCCCAATCCCAAGTACACGCAAATGGCGGTGGACGAAGGCCGGGCTGAGGAAGACGTGGTGCGAGCGCGCATGCTTGAACACGACGAGCTGGTCGGCAAGATTCTGCAAAAAAATCAAGGATCTGGGTATCGCCGACAACACCATCGTGATTTACAGCACCGATAACGGCAATGAGTTCATGTTCTTTCCGGACGGCGGTTACGCGCCGTTTCGCGGTGAGAAAGGCACGACGTGGGAAGCGGGCTACGCGTACCGATGCTGATCGAATGGCCGGGGCATATTCCCGCCGGGCGTGAAGGCAACGGCATTCAAAGCCACGAAGATCTGTACGCCACGCTGGCCGCTGCCGCCGGCTTGCCGAACCTGAAACAGGATCTGTTAAAGGGTTATTCCATGAATGGCACCAAGTACAAGGTGCACCTGGATGGCTACAACAACCTGGATTACTGGACCGGCAAAACCGAAAAAATCCGCGCGTCACGAAATCTTTTATTACGACGAGACCGACTTGATGGCGATACGGGTAGACGCCTGGAAAATGCACATCGGCGTTAAACATCATGGCTCGTGGTTTGACGAAAAGGCCTTCCCCAGCGTGCCGTATATCGTGAACCTGCTGATGGACCCGATGGAAAAGGTCACGCCTGACTCCGAGGAGTACCAGTACGAGGGCCGCAAATTTGTCGCCACCAAACTTTGGGCGCCCACCGCTGCAGTGCCGTATCTGGCGGAACATCTGAAGAGCTTGCAGGAATATCCGCCTAGCCAGGGCGCAGACACGTTAAGCATGAAAAAAAAGCCATCGACGGTGCCATGAAGAAGATGGAACAAGCGAACGGCAGCAGCAATTAGTTCATACCGTCCGCGTCGCCTATGGCCTGGCCTTCTCCGCATTGCGCGCGGGAAGGCCAGACCGCACCGTGGAGTGACGCCATCATGAATATCGTTCTGGCTGGATTACTTTTTTATTGTGTTGCTGCTGGTGCTCTGGAGCCCTGCGCTGGCGGTGGCCATCAAATTGAACACGCGTGGCGATTTTTTCGCGCTGCGCTGGTTAGCCGTGCTGTGGCCGATCGAAATGATCGCCGTGGTCGTCCTGTGCTGGATCGCCACGATGTTCGATCTGGAAGAAAAGCTGCTCTACACGGCTTGCGCCTGCGTGGCGGTGGGTGCGATGGGCGCTTTGCTGTTGTGGCAATGCCGCAGCCCGGATGCACCTGGCAACACGCTAACCCACCATCACCACCCGTCTCACGGTGCCAGCTAAACGGCCCGTGCTTGCTTCACATAAACCCTGAACCAAACGACATCTCGCCGATGTCGGGAGAATTAATATGGAACGTCGCCATTTTGTCGGGTTGTTGCTGGCCGCATCGATGCTGGCCGCAACGGGTTGCAGCACCACCAGTGGTAGCAAAGGCAGTGCCGCGGACAAGCGCTCCGCGATTGACGCCAGCGTCGATAGCGCGCTGGCCAAGTTGTACGCGTCGGCCAAAGGCTCAAAAGAACTGGTGGCCAAATCACAAGGCGTGCTGGTCTTCCCCAGCGTGCTGGCGGCCGGGCTGGTCGTCGGCGGTGAGTACGGTGAAGGCGCATTGCGCACAGGCGGCACCAGCAGCGGTTATTACAGCACCGCCGCCGTATCGGTGGGCCTGCAGGCTGGCGCGCAATCGAAGGCAGTCATCTTTTTTTTGTTTATGACCAAAGACGCGCTGAACAAATTTACTGCCAGCAAGGGCTGGACTGCGGGCGTGGATGGTTCGGTAGCGCTAGCCAAAATCGGCGCCAATGGCGACGTGGATACCAGCAGTGTCTCCGCGCCGGTGGTGGGCTTTGTGCTGACCAACGCTGGATTGATGGCTAACCTGAATCTGGAAGGCACCAAAGTCACCAAGCTGGATCTGTAAGCGGAAGATTGCGTTTGGCGGAGGACGCTGCCCTGGGGGCGGGGTCCTCGCCCGCAAGCTTCTTGTTGTGACGGAACCTCCAGCAAGTTGAGCACAACAATGCATGATTCACCGGAGGCGTACGCTCAAGCATTAGACCCCGACCAGATCACGCAAGCGTCGCGGGCACTTCAGGCCATGGCACACCCTACCCGGCTGAAAATAGTCTGCTTGTTGGCTGCAGGTGAAATGCACGTGCACGACATCAGTGAGCACATCGGATCCGCTCAGTCCAACGTGTCACAACACCTGGCGCAATTACGGGAAAAACAGGTGCTGGTGGCCCGCCGCGATGCCAACCGGATTTATTACTCTATTAACCACCCGCGCACGGCCGAGTTGGTCTTGCTGGTTCGCAATGTATTCAGCGGGTTTGCCACCGACGATGACGCTCGCTCCAGCTAGATCCCGGCGGGAAGGTGGACATCAAGCATCGTGCGATAACGCTAAAACCCGCTCTCTCGCAACAAGGCCGCCAGCAAGTGTCGGCCTGCCTCGCCCAGTACGCTGCGGCGCTCGCCTCTATCTGCAGTTCACCCCGGGTTTCCCACAAGCCGGGCGGCGGCTGGTCCAGCTGTACCAGCACATGAAATACCGCCGGATTGGGTACCAGCGTATCGCGCTCGGCGGCGACCGGGATCGGACCTTTGTAGCGTGACGCCAGCAGTGGCTGTTCCAGTTGTTTAACCCGCGTGCTGCTCACCGACAACACCGACCCGGCCAGCACGCTGGTCTGACCGTGCGGATAGAACCGTACCGCCGCACCCAGCTTGATTTGTTGCAGATCATCCTGTTTGACGTAGGCGTCCACTTGCCAGTGCTGCGGGTCCACCAGGATACCCAGTTGCGTTTTGGCATTCACCCATTGGCCAGGGCGCAGCGTGGGGTCGACATCCAGCCAGCGGCCCGCAAACGGCGCGGTCAGGGTCAGTCGCGCTACTTCCAGCCGGGCGGCTTGGGTTTCCTGAGCTTGTACGTTGATACGCTGGCGCGTTGCAGCCTGCTGCTCCAGCCCGCTGGTATCCGCCAGCAAGCCCGCCAACCGAGCCTGGTAGCCGCGCAAGCCAGCTTCGCTGCTGCTAATGCGTGCGCTGATGTCGGGCTCTTGCAGCGTGAGCAACGTGCTGCCAGCGGCGACATTGCCTACGGTGCGTATCTGTTCGATCCGTGCCGCAAACGGTGTGAATACCCGCAGCTGATGTTCGGAACGCGCCACGCCCACGGCGGCAGTCTGGCTGCGCCAAGCAGCGCCAACACCAGCAGCAGCGCCGCCAGTAACAGCCAGAAACCGATACGGCGCAGCGTGGAAATGCGCGCGCGTTGGGCCCACCACCAGGCCAGCTCGCGCTGAATCGGCATGACGATAAACCAGCCCACCTCAACGCAAAACAGCAACAGACCCAGCACTTTAAAAAAAGAAGAAATATACGGTGGCGGCAATGCCCGCAAACAGCAGCAGCCGATACATCCAGGTCAGCCATTCAAACGCAATCAGCGCACGACGGCGCGCGGGGGCAAAGTGCTCGGGCCACGCTTCATCCAGTCCCCACAAGCCGCGCCGCAACGCCACCCGCGCCTGGGCCGAAGCACGTTCGTGCAGATTGGGAAAATCCAGCAGATCGGACAAGATGAAATAGCCATCAAAACGCATAAACGGCTGGCATTCAGCCCTAGCGACAGTATCCAACTGGTGGTCGCCAGATACAGCAATGCATTGCGCCATGCGCCCGGCTCACTGAGCGCCCAACCGAGCGTAGCCAATCCGGCCAAGGCCAGTTCACACACGATGCCGGCCGCAGCAATCGCCAGGCGCTGGCGCGAGCGACTGAGTTTCCAGCTCTCGCCGGTGTCGGTGTACAGCATCGGAAACATCACCACAAAGGCCACGCCCATATGCGCCACCCGCAGTCCCAGCCGGGTGGCAACCAGCGCATGCGCTAGCTCGTGCAAAGCCTTGGCCAGCGCCAGGGCCAGGCCAAAACTCAGTAGCCCGTTGAGCGAAAAAAGACTCCACTACCGCGGCCCGAAAGGTATCCCATTGATGCAAGGTCAACACGATGCCCAGCACGGTGAGCCCGACCACAGCAGCAGCGGCCCAGGCGTAAACAGCCCGCGCAAGGCATGCGCGATCGGCCCAACCATTGTTGCGGTCGCAGCAGTGGAATCCGGAAAAATAGATAGTGATGCAAAAAAACCACGACCACGAAAACCAACGTTCGCCCTGCCCTTGCCGTTGTAAACGGGCGCTCGCCTGTGCGTCGGGGCGGAGCAATTGATGCTGATCCAGAAAGTGCCGGAATTCGGCCAGCTGCGCGTCTTCGGGCCGTAATGCGGTGTGCGTCGCGATGTCGCTGCAGATTTGCGCGGGTGGCATATGCCAGCGCCGCAGAAATTCAAATTCCAGCCAGCCGATGCGAAAAAAAACGGTTGCGCACCGCGTCCTGGATTACCCAGCCGGGCGCGCCGTCGGCGTCGCTGCCGGTGGCCTCCAGGCGCAGATCGTCGCGCAAAGGGGGTAATGGCGCGGCTGCATCCATCACCAGCCCAACCACGCGCGCGCTGCGGCCAAGGGACGTCGCAACAGGTAATACGCCAGGCTCACCTTCTGGCCATACAGTTTGGCGGTGCCATGCAAGCCCAGCCGCAATTGCGCGGGCTGGCCTTCCACTGTGGCCAGCAAGCGATACGCCACCACGCCATCATCGCCGGTGCGTGCCTGATAACTGGTTTCCAGAATTTCGCCATGCACCGGCGTCAACGGATACGCCGTCAGATACAACGTCACCCTGGCGCCCGGTCGAGCGCGATCGCATCCGCCACCGCCAGCTGGATCAGCATGGCGGGCTTGTGCGGGTCAGCCAGTTGCAGGATGCGCTCGCCGGTCATCACCGGCTTGCCCAGCCAGTCGTTCGGGTCACTGAATACAGCAACGCCGGCCTCAGGCGCGGTCACCTGGGTGCGTTGCAGTTGCGCCTGTACGGCGGCCAGTTCTGCGCGGCGTTGCTGCGCGGTGCCGGCCAGGACGGTCAGGTCGCTTTTGCTCTGCGGATTGTCAAAGGCGCGTTGGCTGGCAGCCATTAATTCGGCATCGGCCACCGCCACTTGTTTGCTCAATACTTCCACCCGGCTACGCAGCGAGGTCTCGTCCAGCGTAAACAACAACGCCCCCGCTGCAACGGCTTGATTGGGCCGCACCGCAATGCGTTCGATGACGCCATCGATGGGACTGCTGATCACGCGCGCATCGCTGGAGACAATCTCCGCCGGAGCCAGCACTGTTTGCGGCACCGGGATTGCGAGCAGCGCCGCCAGCAGCACCAGCCCCAGTAACACGTGGGTGCGCCGGGGCCGCCAATGCCAGGCGATGCGTTGGCGCGTGAGCGCGGCCCAGCAATACGCCCAGGTCTGCCGCACGCCTTCCAGCAGGCTTTGAACCAGCTCGGGCGGCGGACCGTCCAGCAAAAAAAAACGCCCAGCCCAGTCGCGGCGACCCCGTTTGTTGCAGCGGTACGCACCATACGCCAGCAGGCCACCATTCGGCCCAGCCTTCGGCGATGTCATCGGGTAGATCCAGCGCTGCGCGGGCCAGCCAGACCGGCGCATCGGCGCCGTGGTTCGCCACCAGCCAACGGCAGGTGCGCTGCTGCCAGATCAAATAGGGCGAGTCTTCAGTGGGTCTGGCCAGACCGGATATACACAGCAGTTCCAGCCGGTTGCCGTATTCGGCAAAGACCACAGCCTGGCGAAATTGCAGTAGCTCATAGGTATCGTTGGCAATGCTGAACGCCAGCGCGGCCAGGCTGGGGGTCGCCAGTGCCCGGTCACGCAAGCCAGCCAGATGCAGCAGCAATTGCGGGTGCGGCAACTGGGCTTGCGCGAGAGAAGAAGCCGCGCCCGCGTCGCTCATGCACCGCCCGCAATGCGCGCAGTACCGCTCATGCCCGCGATCAGTTCAGGATGTTCGCCGTCCAGTTGCGCCTCCAGTTCTACGGTTTGCGCCACTGCATCCACACGCGCATTGACGGCGCTGACGTGGGCCGGATAAGTCTGCCCGGTCTCATGGATATTGATGTCGAGTTTGACCCCGGGCTTGAGTTTGGCCAGCAAGGTCGAAGGCACATTCAGGCGCACTTTGAGCGGCCCATCACTGACCAGATCCGCCACCGGTGTACCCGCGCTCAGGGTTTGATAAGGCTTGGCGTAGACCTTGGCCACCCGACCGGCAAAGGGCGCCACCACCCGGCAATAACCCAACTGGGCCGAACTTAGCGCCAGGGCACCAGTGGCTTTGTCTACTTCGGTCTGCATGGTGGCCACTTCGATGTCGCCTGCCGCATTCAGTTGTTGCAGGCTCTTTTTTTTGGCGCTTAGATTCTGCTTGGCCATGGCCAGCTCGGCTTTGGCCACATTGGCGCGGGCCTGTACTTCAGCGCAATCCAGCTGCGCCAACACCGCGCCTTTGCCCACGCGCTTGCCCAGCGTGACGCGCAGGTCGGTCAAGGTGCCGGTCATCTGCACCGACAAGGTGGTTTCCAGCCGTGGCGCCAGCAGCACACGGATGGCGTTGGCGTCGTCATTGGCCGTCGGTGCAGCGAGGCTCACGCTTGCACAGATCGCCAGCAAGTATGCATCAAGGCGTCGCAGGCGCCGAAGCATCCAGCGGCACCGGCGTGGCTTTGTCGGCCAGATCCGAGCGCAATTGGGGCGTGGCGGTAACGGTGTTCTGAATAGCCTGAGCAAGGGTTTTGAGGTCATCTTTTTTTTCTATGGTGTCCGGTAGCACATCAAAGCCAATCGAGTTATACAAACGGCCCCACGCCGCTTGCGCATCGGAATACGCGGCCTCGCGCTGATAACGCGATAACAGATAGCGACCCTCGCGCGGATGACTTCCAGTTCCGAGCCAAATGTCGTGGTTTTGGCAGCGCGGGCATAGTCCAGCAGGCTTGTGTCCACGCGCAGGCTTTCGTCAGCAAATTCCATTTCTTGCCGTGCCAGCCGATAGCGCAGGTTGCCCACGCGCACCTGGGTCAGAATCGCCATCGACAGCGCAATCCGCCGCATATCGTCCGTCGCACCCTGCGCGCTTTGCTCGGCATTCAGCGCCGGGTATTGCAGCAATTTCAGCAGGTTAACCGATACTTGCAGGCCGATTTGCGACCAGTGATTGTTGTACAGATACTCGTTGGAATCGTATTGCGCGCTCCAGTCCAGGCCCACGTTGGGCCACAGCTGCGCTTTGGCGATATTCAGGTCGTTCTGGTTAACGCGCTTGCGATACCACTCCTCCATAATTTCCGGCCGATGCTCCATGGCCAGCATTTCCAGCCCGTGCTCGCTGACGTTCATATCAGGCAAGCTGGCCTCTTGCTGATCGGCCAGGATCATCGGTGAGCCAGGGGGCAAAGACATCAACGCCGCCAGCTCGGATTGCGCCATCTCCAGGTCTTGCCGGCGTACGGTCAGCAGGTAGATGGAATCAAGCAAGGCGCGTTGATAGGCCAGGATTTCCTGGCGCGGCAACAGGCCTTTTTTTGCTCAGCCTGGCGCGCCGCAGCCAGGGCGCTGCGGGTGCGTGTCAGCAATTGGTCGACCTCGGGCTTAAGCCGCTGTGCCCCCAGCGCGCGCCAATAAGCATTGCGCACATCCTGCAGCACGTTTTGCGCCACTTTGCGCCGACGTTCTTCGGCCATCAGCACCTGATCAGACTTTTGTTGCGTGCGGTAATAGGCCACACCAAAGTCGAGCAGGCTCCAGCTCAGCCCCAGACTATCCAGCTTGTGATAGCGCTCTTCCGACGTCGAAGGCCGCAGGCTGACCTGGCGGTCTTCAATGCCGATGGAGGTACCGCCCGAATCATTGCTGCGGCTGTTGTAGCCCGCCGACGCCACCAGCCGGGGCAGCATTTCATAGGCTTGCACGTCGCGCAGATTGGCGGCCAACGCGCTTTCCATCAGCTTGAGGCGGTAATCCAGGTTGTATTTCAGCGCACGCGCCGCCGCGTCATAGAAGGTCAACGGGCCGGTCACCGGTTCTTGCTGCGCGTACATCTGCACCTGATCGCCTATCAGCCGGTCACGCATTTCAGCTTCGGTGGCGGGCTTGGGCTGCATGGCGGAACAAGCCACCAGCAACAGGCTGGAAAGCACGCTGAGCGTGCGCCGTGGTAAGGGGGGCAAAACAATAGAGAGTGCGGGCATGGCAGATCAGGCCTCTTGTTGCTGGCGCGGCGTCCAGGCGTTTCCGAGCGAAGGTAAGGCAGGTGCGGCGTTAAGTAATTGCGTGCTGAATGCGGGTGCAATCAGCGCGGCCTGGTGGGGCTTGTGCGCTGGATGGGCCGGCGGATGATCGTGACGGGTTGGGTGCTGCGCCGCAGGCCGTTCCGCAGCGTCGGGTACGTCCACGGCGGGATGATGCGCGGGCTGGTTATGCAGCATCGCCGCGGCACTGGGGGCAAACGCAGACGGGTCACTCAGCAACTGGTCTGCGCTCAAGTCGATGCGACTATGCCGGCCCTCCACCCAGGCCGTTTCCATTTCGCTGATCAGACGGCTGGCACGAACGGCATTGGCCACAAACACGCCATCAATTTGCCCCAGACCTGCGCCCAGCGATGTGCTTTGCAATTGCAACGGTCGCACCAGATCAAGGTCGCTGCCGTCGGCTTCCCATGCGTTGACCATCAGTTCGATTTCATTGGCCTGCACCTCGGGCGTCACGTACACCACCGGCTCGACCTGGCGGATATCGGGCCTTGCAGAGGTCGGGTCATAGCGGCTATCGGCATGCGGCCCGGCGCCGCCCGCTGGAGGAATATACGGCGCAGAAATATCAAGATGGATGGTCAGCACCGCTTGGTCGCTTGCGCCTTGCTGGTCGGCAGTGGTGTAGGTAAACCGATCGGCCAATACTTGCCCCCTGCCTGCTGCCTGCAGCACGGCCGGGTTGCTCAGATCGATCTGGTAGCTGTAACTGCCATCTGCGTGCAGCGTTAAAGTGCCGTACTGCCCCGCCAACGGCTGACCGATCTGCCCCGGCGCACCCGTGCTGTCTTTGCCGCCACTGTGAACGCCGATCACGTTCAGGCTGTCGCCTGCATCGACGTCGGTGTCATTGGGCAGCACATTGCCGCTGGCTTGCGGCGCGGGGGTCTGGTCGGTGGCCAGATTGCTGTCGTCGTGCGCGACTGGGGCGTCATTCACGCCACTGATCTGGATCGTCAAATGCGCGCTGGCCGTGGCGCCTGCGGCGTCCTGCATTTGATAGCTGAATACTTCGGTTAACGGCGCACTACTGGCCCGCAGCGCTTCGACCGTGGCGTTGTTGTTGTCGACGGCGTAATGCCAGCTGCCGTCAGCGCTGAGCGTCAACGTGCCATACAAACCCGCCAGGGCGTTGCCCGCAACCGCGGTGTCGCCCTGGCTGTTGGCAAAACTGGCCACGCTGGCGCTTTCGCCATTGGCAACGCTGTCCACGTCGCTGTCGTTGTTCAGTACATTGCCGGACGGATCCAGACCTGCCGTGGCGTTATGCACGCCGCCCGCCTCCTGCGCACTGGCCGTATCGTCGTGCGCCACCGGAGTGTCATTGGCGCCTTCGATGACCACTGTCAGCGTGGTGCTGGCGCTGGCACCCCATTGGTCGGCCACTACATAGGTGAACTGATCGCTGAGCGTTTGTCCGGCGCTGCGCAAAGCCTGTACGGCGGGCAAATCGTTGTTGACGGCGTAGCTCCAGCTGCCATCGGTGTTGAGCGTGAGCACGCCGTAGTTGCCCTGCAGCGGCGTGCCCGCGCCCACCGAGGGTCCGGTTAGACCGCTGCCCGCATGTAATGAGACCACGCTGAAGGTATCGCCATCGGGATCCGTGTCGTTGCTCAGTACGTTGCCGTTTGGGTTACGCCCGCACTGGTGTTCTGGTCTCCGCCCGCCTCCACTGCGACTGCGCTGTCATGGGTCGGCAGCGGAGCATCATTGCGGCCGCGCACAATAATGCTGAGCCGGCCGACATCGTGCAGCCCGCCCGCGTCCGTGACCTGGTAGCTGAATTCATCCAGCCGGAATTGCCTGCCGGTCAGGCCCACCACGGTTGGATTATTGACATCGATGACATAGCTGTAAGAGCCATCTGCGCCCAGCGTGAGCGTGCCATAGGTGCCGATCAGTACCGTGGCGTTGCTGCTGCTGGACGAGCCCGCCGCTACGACATTCAGCGTCGGATTACTGGTGGGTATGCCCGTGCCCACGGCCGTGACGGTGAGATGGTCGCCATTGTCGACATCGGTGTCGTTGCGCAAGACCAGACCCTGCGCGTCGACGCGCACACCATTGCCGTTGTCGGACAAGGCATAGTTGAGATCGAGATGCGCCACCGGTGCATCCCAGGCGCCGTGCACACTGATCTGGATTTCGGCGCTGGCAGTGGCCCCGCCCGCATCGACCACGCGATAGGTAAATACATCGTTCAGGCTTTGGCCCGGCGCAGCGCGTTGACGCTGGCGTTGTTGTTATCCACGGCATAGACATAACTGCCGTCGGATTGCAGCGTCAGCGTGCCGTACTGGCCGC
>BBFD01000020.1 GCA_001313065.1 Silvimonas sp. JCM 19000 | reverse complement strand
AATGGCAATAACGCTGCGGCAGCCCCGGCGCCAGCCCGCGCCAACATGCAGCGCCGCCCGCACCAGCCATCCATGTGACGTCATCGCACCACGAGACCACGCGGCTGAACCCCAGCTTTACTTTCGAGACGCTGGTTACCGGTAAGGCCAACCAGTTGGCGCGCGCGGCGGCACAACAGGTGTCGGAGAACCCCGGCGTCAGCTACAACCCGCTGTTTGTGTATGGCGGCGTCGGCCTGGGTAAGACTCACTTGATTCAGGCCATTGGCAACGCGGTGCATCAACGCAATCCGTCCGCCAAAATCCGCTATATCCACGCCGAGAAATACGTGGCCGACGTGGTCAAGGCTTACCAACACAAGGCGTTTGATGAGTTCAAACGCTATTACCATTCGCTCGATTTATTGCTGATCGACGATATCCAGTTCTTTGTCGGCAAAGACAAGACGCAAGAAGAATTCTTCTATGCCTTCAACGCCTTGGTAGAAGGCCACAAGCAAATCATCATCACGTCGGATCGCTATCCCAAAGAAATCGACGGCCTGCAAGACCGGCTGGTATCGCGTTTCTCTTGGGGTTTGACGGTGGCGATCGAGCCGCCCGAGCTGGAAATGCGCGTCGCGATTCTGTTGCTGAAAGCCGAGCGTGAAAACTTCAAGCTGGATAGCACCGTGGCGTTTTTTTATCGCCAAACATATCCGCAGCAATGTACGCGAGCTGGAAGGCGCGCTTAAACGCGTGCTGGCGTATGCGCGCTTTACCAACCAGCCGCTGACGCTGGAAGCGGCCAAAGAAGCGCTGCGCGATATTCTGGCGGCGGGCAATCGCCAGATTACGGTGGAAAACATCCAGAAAACCGTCGCCGACTTTTACAAGATCAAAGTCGCCGATATGCACAGCAAAAAAGCGCACGCGTGATATCGCTCGTCCCCGCCAGGTGGCGATGGCGCTGACCAAAGAGCTGACGCCGATGTCTTTGCCCGCGATTGGCGAAGCATTTGGCGGGCGCGACCACACCACCGTGCTGCACGCCTGTCGCACCATCGAATCATTGCGCAGCAGCGACGGCGAGTTGTCGCATCAATACGGCGTGCTGTTGCAGATGCTGCGCAGCTAAGCGCGTAGTGAGTCCTGGGCCGCCTACAGGCCGCAGTCCGGGAGGTGCTTTAAAGCCCGGAATCCGGTAAAATCGCGTTCTATTTGACTCACTTTTGCGGACCCGTTGCCATGCCCTTGTTGCAAGCTGAACGTGATGCCCTGCTGAAGCCGCTCGCTACCGTTACCGGTATCGTCGAACGCCGCCACACGCTGCCGATCCTTTCCAATGTTCTGATCCGTAAAGAAGGCGAAACGCTCACTTTCACGGGCACCGATCTCGAAATCCAGATCGCTAGCCAACAATCCGAAGGGTTCTCGGGCGAAGACTTTGCCATTACCGTTTCGGCCAAAAAAGCTGTCTGACATCCTGCGCGCCATCCCCGATCGCGCCGTAGTGACGTTTGAAGACAACGAAGGCCGCCTGACGGTAAAGGCCGGCAAGAGCCGTTTTCAGCTGCAAACGCTGCCGGCCGGTGATTTCCCCACGCTGGCCGTCGACACCAATCTGCGTGCCACGCTGCGCATGCCGCAAGGCCAGCTGAAAGCGCTGCTGGGCCGCGTGCAATATGCGATGGCGCATCAAGACATCCGTTACTACCTCAACGGTTTGTTCTTTGTGACTGAAGGCAGCCACCTGAAGCTGGTGTCCACCGACGGCCACCGCCTGGCGTTTGCCTCGGCCGAACTGGAAGGCAACTTCGACAAGAACGAAGTGATTCTGCCGCGCAAGACCATCCTGGAACTGTACAAACTGCTGGCCGAAGTCGACGACGAAGTCGTGATTGAAATCGCCGGCAACCAGGTCAAGTTTGCGTTTGGCAGCATTGTGATCCACAGCAAGGTGGTGGACGGCAAGTTCCCGGATTACCAGCGCGTTATTCCGCAGAACAACGACAAGTTCCTCAAGATCGAGCGCCAGGTGCTGTTGTCCGCCCTGCAGCGCGCCGCCATTCTGTCGAACGAAAAATTCCGCGGCGTGCGTCTGGTGCTGACCGATGGCGTGATCAAGATCCTGTGCAACAACAATGAGCAGGAAGAAGCGCAAGAAGAAGTCGAAGTGGCCTACACCGGCGCACCGCTCGATATCGGCTTCAACATCCAGTATCTGCTGGACGTGCTGACCAATCTGCAAGTCGAAACCCTCGACTTTGTGTTCGGCGACGTGACCTCCAGCGTGCTGGTTAACATCCCCGACAACGAGAACTTCAAGTACATCGTGATGCCGATGCGGATCTAACCGCCGCGTCTGAAATCACTGTCAGGCTGGGGCAACCCGGCCTTTCGTCTTTTTTTTGCAGTCGTACGTATTGTGAGCAAGTAGCGCTATGAGCGAAAACATCGATCCGCAAACCCCCGATAACAGCAGCGCGGACTACGGCGCCGACAGCATCAAGATCCTGAAAGGCTTGAAGCCGTGCGCAAACGCCCCGGCATGTATATCGGCGACACCGGCGACGGCACCGGCTTGCACCATATGGTGTTTGAGGTGCTCGATAACGCCATCGACGAAGCGCTGGCCGGCCATTGCGACACCATCCGCGTCATCATCCATGCCGATAACTCGATCAGCGTGGAAGACAACGGCCGTGGTATTCCGACTGCAATCAAAGAAGACGACGAATTCAAACGCTCGGCCGCCGAAATCGTCATGACCGAACTGCACGCCGGCGGCAAGTTTGACCAGAACAGCTACAAGGTATCTGGCGGCCTGCACGGCGTGGGCGTTTCGGTGGTGAATGCACTGTCTGACTGGCTGAAGCTGACCGTACGCCGCGACGGCAAAGTGCACACCATGGAATTCCGCCAGGGTGAACGCGTTAAACCGCTGGAAATTGTCGGCGACACCGACAAACGCGGTACCGAAGTGCACTTTTTTTGCCTCGGTGGAAACCTTTGGCTGATCGAATTCCATTATGAAATTCTGGCCAAGCGGATCCGCGAACTGTCTTTCCTGAATAACGGCGTGGGCATTACGCTGATCGACCGCCGCACTGGCAAAGAAGAGAACTTTGCCTACGTCGGCGGCGTCAGCGGCTTTGTGGAATACATGAACCGCACCAAGACCGTCATGCACCCGCACATCTTTCATTCCATCGGCGAACGCGATGGCATGACGGTGGAAGTGGCGATGCAATGGAACGACTCTTATCAAGAATCGGTGCAGTGCTTTACCAATAACATCCCGCAACGCGACGGTGGCACCCACCTGACCGCGCTGCGCATGGCGCTGACCCGTACGTTGAACCAGTACATCGAACAGCACGAAGTGGCCAAGAAAGCCAAGGTGGAAACCACCGGCGACGACATGCGCGAAGGCCTGACCTGCGTGCTGAGCGTAAAACTGCCCGACCCCAAGTTCAGCAGCCAGACCAAAGACAAACTGGTTTCCAGCGAGATCAGCCCGTGGTGCAGGAAGTACTGGGCCAGGCGCTGAACGACTATCTGCTGGAAAACCCCACCGACGCCAAGATGATCAGCGCCAAGGTGGTCGAAGCCGCCCGCGCGCGCGAAGCCGCCCGCAAAGCGCGCGAATTTACCCGCCGCAAAGGCGTGCTGGACGGCCTGGGCCTGCCCGGCAAACTGGCCGACTGCCAGGAAAAAGACCCGGCGCTGTCCGAAATCTACCTGTCGAGGGTGATTCCGCCGGCGGCTCGGCCAAACAAGGCCGCGACCGCAAGTTCCAGGCCATCCTGCCGCTGAAAGGCAAGATCCTGAACGTGGAACGCGCACGCTTCGACAAGATGATCTCCAGCCAGGAAGTGGGCACGCTGATCACCGCACTGGCTGCGGCATCGGCAAAGACGATTTCAATATCGACAAGCTGCGCTACCACCGCATCATCATCATGACCGATGCGACGTGGACGGTAGCCACATCCGCACACTGCTGCTGACGTTCTTCTACCGCCAACTGCCCGAACTGGTGGAACGCGGCTACGTGTACATCGCGCAACCGCCGCTGTACCGCGCCGCGCGCGGCAAGAGCGAGGCCTACCTGAAAGACGACCAGGAACTGAACCAGTACCTGCTGAAACTGGCCGTCAACAACGCCGCACTGCAACCGGGTGACAACCGCCCGGAAATCGCCGGCGAACAACTCGAAACGCTGGCACGCCAATATCTGGTGACCGACGCCGTCATCGACCGCTGCGCGCGCTTTATCGACCCGCAAGTGCTGCTGGCCCTGCTGAACAGCGGCCCGATGGACCTGAGCAACCAGGCCGCCACCGAAGACAGCGCCGCCCGCCTGACCGCCGCGCTGAACCACCCAGCCTTTACCATCCTGCCAGTCACGCACGACGACACCGGCAGCCTGCTGAAGATTGAACGCAAACTACACGGCGTGGTGACCATCCAGTACATCGACGAAGACTTTGTACTGAGCGGCGACTACAACCAGATCAAGAAAACCGGCGAACTACTGGCCGGCCTGCTGGCCGAAGACGCCAAAATGCGCCGCGGCGAAAACACCATCGCCATCAAATCGTTTAAACAAGGCCTGGACTGGCTGCTGAACGAAGTGCGCCGCAACGTCACCATCCAGCGCTACAAAGGCCTGGGCGAGATGAACCCGGAACAGCTGTGGGAAACCACGATGGACGTGACGGTGCGCCGCTTGCTGAAGGTGAACATCGAGGACGCGATTGCAGCGGATGAGGTGTTTACGACGCTGATGGGTGACCAGGTGGAGCCGCGTAGGCACTTTATTGAGCAGAATGCGCTGGTGGCTCGGAATATTGATGTTTGAGTTGTTTTTGCCAAAAAAAATTGAAATTTGAGTCGAGTTAGTGCCGTTAACACAATTGAAAACCTACTAGGACTGCGGTAGCTCTTTTTTACGTCAATACTGGGGATGCATGAGCCAGCACCGTACCAATCATGCATCTGCAGATTTTAACCACTAAATCGTGCAGAGGATAAAATGGCTCAAGATTCGGAGTTCGCTGTGGGAACTGTCGTTAAGCTAAGATCTGGTGGACCTGACATGACGATAAGAAGTATAGGTACGGATGCGAAATCTGGGAAACCAACAGGCACGATAATATGTCAGTGGTTTGCAGGGAAAAAAATTGGAGCAAGGGACGTTTCCATTAACGTCAGTCGTGCTCGTTGAGGTTTCTCTTAAGAGTGCGACATGAAGCCGGCCGAAGTTGCGGCTTGGATGGTTACCCGAATTGAGCAGGAAGGCTGCCTTTACCAAGACGATGTTGTCGATTATCTGGTCAAAGGCAAGCAAGAAGAGCTACTGGCGGAAAATGCGGATGGTAATTTAGTTGTCGGAAGAACAGTTCTCTCTGCATTTCTCAAGCTAACAGAAACCACCGTGGTATGGGTAAAATCGGACAGGTATTGGCGCTGGCGAGTTACAGAGGATGAGCCTGGCAGGGAGAGTCGTGGTTGATGGTAAAAGAAAAGGGGGTAAGTCTTGGACTATCCCCTTTTTTGGTATTTAAATGCCTTCGCCACGCAAAGCAAACGAATAATGCAAATGACTGCGGTTGAAGCACGAGTGAAATAATAAGTATCCAATGATTATTGGTCAGACTGATGCAACCTATCGCCAAGATAGAAAAGCCCCCAAAAAAACTAGTTATTAGCATTTGCCAAAATAAAAAAATGAGAAAATTAGCATATAAATGCTAGACGTCCATGAATGATAAATCGCTGGAAGTAAAGTTTTTACAGGTACGTAGATTGCTTGGCCAAATATGGCAAGGATAATAAGGACTAAGCTCTCTGCAGTCAAAAAAAGGCAAACATTGAGCACAAAAAATCGCCTTCTTGTTAGCTCAATGGGTACAACTTTACCTTGAACCAAGATATCCAGCCTAGGGGCTGGGCTTGGCATAGTTTTATCAATATCCGTTTTATTGAACGTAGCGATAGCAGCGAGAGCCGCAATGTAAAAACCAGGTAAGCCTTGCACAAACCCGAGAATTTTGGCGATAACGGCGCCGTCGGCATAAAGGGCAATGGTGCCGTATCTTTTCAACCCAAACAAAATTCCTGTTGATAGCAAGGCCAGTACCAAGGGGTAAACCCAATCGACTTGCCACTTTTGCTTATGCTCAATAGACAAATAGGAAAATGGCCTGAGTAAATGTCTAAACATCATCCTCCGGTTTTAAAAGATCTTTCATTTTCTCCAAAATCGGACTGCAAAACGTGTCGTAGGATGATTTTAAATCAAATTCGAAATCATCCAATTTTTTCTTTCTTTACATAGCCTTGCACAGCTGCATCATCGGCATCCATTTCAATTGTTCTATCGATGCCAGTAGGCGTCTTAAATTTTATTCGAGCTCGACTATAGTCATCTCTATTTTGGCTGAGTACATTCCTTATCCTGTTGAATTTATCTCTAATAGGCCTATCCTCATCTTTCAATGTCAATACAAGAGTTTGACACTTTTCGCGAATATATCCATCCTGATCAATATTGAAATACTTTGTTTTTTTCAGTGATTAGCTCAATAGATTGTATTTTCCCATGATCTAAGTCGTATTTTAGGTCATCAGAAATATGCCCTTCAAATATGCACTTAAAATTTACTTTATATTTCTTCAGCTTACCCGAACCGTCCAAAGCGCCATCAGGATGGTTCTGCTCAAATTCATTTGGGGCAAATGTTTTTGCATCATGAAGAATACTATTGAGTAACCGCTGAACAACAAATATGCTAAGTCCGGCACAATATTCAACCAGCACTAAAGCAGGATCGAGGTCGTCATGTGGCAGTTGAATTACCATGTGAACAGAAAAAATCCTGCCCTTCTTTTTTTCCTGCTTTTCAGCGGTGCGACGTTTCTTTTCTTCCGGAATAGTAAAAACCGGATCAGACATGCCCTTATCGGACATATTCACTAGGATGCTGATAATGTCGCCATCTGAAGCCCAGTTAGAAACATAAAGTCGCTCGCGTCCTTTGGACATTTCTTTGATTCGCTGATCCTGAGGAACAAACTCCATCAATTGAAACGCCTTTCTGACAGAAATCGGTTTTGGAGCTTCGAAGGTTCTGGAGTCAGCGCCGATGGCAAGATCGTAAAACAATACCAAGCGTTCAGTTTTTTTTCACTTGTCTTATCCGTTAAGAATTTTTTTCCGACGTATTACAACTTATTTCGAAGTATAGGAATTAAATATTAGACCGCAAGGAAAGCATAGGCCGCAGATATCTTCTCTCGATTTGGAATGATTTAGCTCGACATCGCGCCTGAAATCCTTGTATCTATCGGGGTTCACAACAACAGCGTGCTACACGCTTCCCGACGCACCCCTACCGATTTCTGAAAATCTTGGGGATTACGCTCAATGCAACGGCGCCTGTCAATATGCGTCGCTGCGGAGTTGTTTATCTACAACGCGCAATTCATAGTAATCAGGAGCTACCGCCTAACTAGAAGCAGCAACTCGCAGTTGACATCTTATCCGGCTATTCAACGCACCTGACTGGACGTATTAGAACGCAGGTCCCACCCCTGGGCGCTAGGAGCGTGACAGGGCAAATAAGGCGACCGCCTATTAAGTGAGGTATGCAGCCGCATCCCGAACCCGACCGAATGAAAAGCAGGCAGCCGGATTTTGCCGAGACTGACATTCGAGAGCAATTCGTCCAGAGCGCGCTTGTTGCTATTAGGATTACTCATTTTGCTTCCTAAGTACGGGCTGCGGTCGCCCGATTACATTTAATGCCCAAGCTAACGCCAACGCCATTGCTCGCCCTAGCCCCTCCAACCCTATCCTATGACCTAGCGGTGAAATAGATCTGCGCGGGAACAGGTTTGACATCGGTTGTACTCGGCGCGAACCTCTCAGGCGCAGACCAATCGATGGACCGGTTCTGACGCAGTTTTTTTAGTGGGCTTATCGCGTCTGTGTGTAGCATTGTTAATGCTGGACGAAAGCGAATTAAAATATCAGGGATTATGATATCAGCTAATTGCGCTATGTTCGCAACTTGCTTGTCAAGATTTTATGTTCTTATTTGCAGAATTAAATTGGAAATCAGATAATTGATCCCCATCAAATCTTTGAAGAATTGTTTATCTCGGATGATTCCGAAGTGCTTGGATAGCTTTGTTGTTGCGCATCCAGGAATTTTTTAATGCGCAAGAACAAATCCCTAAATGACCCATAAAGGAAAAAAGCGACGCAGGAAGTATAGATCAGAAAAGACGCGAGCCACCGATGCGACTAACACCGATGACCCGCTAACCACAATCACTTGTTAGGGAAGTAACTATGGCTACCGCAGAGTATAAGTCAGTACCGCACTCGTCTTCAAATTCCCGCATTCTGGGAATTGAACAAAACGAAGATAATCCCGAAATCATCAAACTCGTTTTCGATAAAGCCGATTTAATCCGCGCAGGTTTATTGCCGGATATTCCTATCCTCGCCAGCTTGCTTAACGGCAATATCGTCCTGTCGCCATACCCCTATGACACAGCCGATTTCGACGCCGCCACGGGCCGACCGCTCTAAGCATGCGTTGGCGGACGCGCAGGCAGGGCGTCCGCCTTTTGGCAAATCATCGCAAATCGTTTGTTTCCCGCTATCGCATGCAGATCACGCGATGCCGATTTCCTTCCCGCCTGAGTAACACGGTTTTTTTCAACTGTACCCGCTTTCTGTTGAGAAGGTATGCTGGAGAAAATTCCAGAGGCTGGCACCCTGTTTATTTAGCCAGGACAGGCCAGTGGATTATTGAATACCCAACAAATTTAGGTGAGCACATGGTTTTTTTCTCGCAATTACACCAGAAGGCCTGCAAGACGTACTCCGACTCGTGGCCGTCTCCCCAGGGCCCGTATGGTGTGGCGCCGACGCTATCTCTGAAGAGGACTTCGAGGCACTAACGATCAGCAACGTTACTCGCTTCGACTACTCGCTCGCAGATGGTGAATGGAACTCTCTCGAATCGGCCCTTAGCACAATCGCAGAGCATCATCCCGGCGAGCGGGTTTGGGTGGAAGATGCTTTTACAGGCAAAGGCGTGGAACCTTGAACTGCCCCCAGCCCGTATTCCACCTTTTGGGAACACGGGAAAAGAAGATTGAGCGGCAGCTTGCGAAATCTATGCCAATTTATCTCTAATCTCATGAGACTCGCTTGCCCAGCGATATTCGAATTTTTTTGATTTAGAGATGTCTGTGTTTCTCCGCGTTGGGAATTGACCAAAACGAAGATAATCCCGAAATCATCAAACTTGTTTTCGATAAAGCGGATTTAATCCGCGCAGGTTTATTGCCGGATATTCCAATCCTCGCCAGCTTGCTCAACGGCAATATCGTCCTGTCGCCATACCCCTATGACACAGCCGATTTCGACGCCGCCACGGGCCGACCGCTCTAAGCATGCGTTGGCGGACGCGCAGGCAGGGCGTCCGCCTTTTAGCAGACCATCGCAAGCATCGCAAAACCGGGATTTCCGGCGATTGCATGCGCATCACGCGATACTGATTCCTTCCCGCCTGAAATCAAGTGGTGTGGGCCGCAGCCCCACGCCGCCCAACCGACCCGGCCGGTACACCGCAGGCTTAAACATTCCATTTCAAGCCAACCACCGAGTTGGATGCCCGCTGCGCCCCCGTGCCATCCCCAAGCGGCAAGAAAATCCCAAGCACATTGGTCAAAGGCCCGCACCCTCTCACCAACCAAAACATACAAACGTGTATATAAAACAAATCCAAAATTCTTTGTAGTTATAAAAAAAATAAATTCCTAATCTCCGTGGGTTCTTACACAAACCCCCGGATGGAACATGAAATCACCCCAAACCCTCACCACCTTCGCACGCCAGATTCGCGGCGGTTTTCTGGCGTCCAGCCTGGTGCTGGCCACCGCATTGCTCAGCGGCCAGGCGCTCGCCGCTTCGGTGCTCGACACCAGCGACCAGCAAACGCTGGACGCCAAAGCCATCGCCATCAACGCCAGCAACAACTTCTCCGCGCAGCGCGCTGGCGTTGGCACTGCGTATGTGACGGCCTATGGCCTTATCCTTAGCCCGCAGGCCGCGTTGCGCTTGAATCCGGCGCTCAATGAACTGGTGTTCAGCGCGGTCCAGAAGGCGGTTAACAACGATCCGCTTTACCCCAAGGTGTACTGGCTGAATGCGCCGCCGCACAGTGGTTTTGGGCAGCAGGTGCCGGGTGGGCGTTATTCGTTTGATAATCCGGACAATATCTATCGCACCATCCCGATTGACGGCGCGTCCAGCTACGTCATCCACGGCCAGCGCAGCGGCAGCGGGCCCACCGACGTGACGTTTTCGCTGATCAATAACCCGAATTCGCAGCAGACCATTGCCGTGCTGACGGGCAATGATCTGGTGGTGAATGCCGATGGCAGTTACGTCGTCACCATCGATAGCCAGCCGGCCAATGGCCGCGTTAACCATATCCAGTCCACCGATCAGGCGGTGCAGCTGTTTGTGCGCAACAACCTGGGCAACTGGAATACCGAAGCGCCCGATCAGCTGAGCGTAACCCGCGTCGGCACGCCCAGCCGCGCGCCGCGTAGCGATGCGGATATCGCGGATGACGTGCGCACCAATCTCAACGAATCCGCGCTGGATTACGGCGTGGGCGCGTTGGGCATCAAAACGTATATCAATCCGGTGAATACGCTGGCGCAGCCGTCGTCCTCCAGCACCCTGGGCACGCTGACCACGCAGGCCAGCTCCTTCGGCCACTTCAAGCTGGCCAACGACGAGGCGCTGATCGCCACGGTCAATACCGGCGGCGCGGGTTATTTTGTGTTTCCCGTTACCGACCCGTGGAGCGTGACGGTGGACCCGATCAACCACCAGAGCAGCCTTAACAACAAGCAAGCCGTGCCCAACGCGGATGGCACGTTTACTTTTGTGCTGTCGCTGCAAGATCCGGGCGTTTACAACTGGATTGATCCGGTGGGCCTGAAAGAGGGCACGATCATGGCGCGTTGGCAGAACATCCCCGCCACTACGCCCGCGACCGGTGGCCCGGCCATCACTACGCAAGTGGTCAAACTGGCCAACCTGGCGGCGTATCTGCCGCCGGAGACGCAGTTTGTTAGCAGCAGCCAACGGGCACAGCAGTTGCAGAACCGGGCTGCGGGCTATGCGCGGCGGGTTGCCGGGCAGTAAGGCGGCGCTGGGCTGGCTCCGGGCTGGAGCGATCTGGCCCGGAGCAGGGCTATGACCCTATGTGACACGGTGAATGCGCTGTTCGCCCGATCATTTGGATGATTCGATAGTGCCGCTCTCGCGGCACTATTCGCTGTTACTGGCCTGCAGCAGATCTGGCAATCGGGATGCGGGCAGAAGTAGCTAGCGCCCAGACTTGGGCGGCGCATTAGTGCGGCCGCCTCCGGAAGCTTGCCGGGGTTTTTTTTGCTAGGCCAGTTTGGGGCCGGTGTTTGTTGTTTTCCGCTCATATCTTTCTCCTCGATCAGGTTACATAGATCAGCGTAAGCTGCGGCGCTGCTAATATCCTGCAGCCGCCGATAAAATCGCAGCCGCTTCTGAAACATAGACCACCTTTGCCATTGCAGTGATCGGGCCCTGCCTCAGGCCATGCCTGCTACTGGCGATGCGTAGGCAAGCGTAATAATCTGATCTCAATCGCGCTCCAATTCCCCCATAAAAAAAACCAAGGAAAACCAGATTGAAGTCGTGCTCAGCAATCCAATTAATCCATAGCAGCATTCTCTTTCTCGCCTGCATGGTCGGAGCAAGCGCTGCCCATGCCGACGCATTCACCCTAAGGGTGGTCGACGAATTTCATACTCAGATGCCGGAATGGAAGGTGAAGGTACTGGCTGATAATGATCTCGAAATCAGCATGCCTGATACTTCAAAAGTATTTCTCGACAATATCCGCGCTTATTGCAGTGCCCACAAAACTGATTGCAGTGCGGAGATCACCGAGTTCGTCAAGAATGGCATCGCGGTATTGAAGAGCCAATCTGGCGAGCACGCATTTTTTGCCTGAAAAAAATCTATCCGGTTTTACGCAAGGCGGGCTACGGGGTAAACGCCGTTGCGGCGTTCAAGGACGATGGCAAGCCAAAGCCGGATTCGCAGTTAGTGGTGTTGCCGTTAACCAGAAACATTGAGGTTTTGTTTGCGCAGGATTCCGCTAACGCGATCCGGTTTGTAACTCGTGGCGAGATGGCGGCTGCGAATCTTACTGAATCGACTTTGTTTGCATTGGCACGGCGCAATTGCGCTCAGTTACCCGCGCCCGAAATCATCGCGGTGGATGGTTTGCCCGATACCGTGCTTATTGGGGCGGAAATTGCGCTGAATAGCGCCTATCTGTTTGATTCCGCGCTGTTGGCCCAGATTGAAAAACGGCTAGGCGGGCCATTGGCCATGGCGGTGCCAACGCGAGATTGGGTGCTGTTGACCCGAGCAGATAAGCCAGAGCGCGTGGCGGCATTGCGAGCGACGGTGAAAGTCGCAGCGGCGCGCGAGCCTTACCCCGTTTCAGATGAACTGATGACGTGGTCCGGCAGCGCCTGGCAATTGCTTGCGCCAAATTAATCCGTCGCCGCTGCGATTAATCCAGCGCTGGGGGCGGGTGTTGCACCCGCCCCAGCCTTTTAATTAGCCAAAGAAATCCCCGCCGCGCTGGCCCGGGCCGCGTGCAGTTTCTGGTAGCTATCAATCAAGCGCTGATGCCGGTCCAGCCCTTCCAGTTTCATGCTGGTCGGCGTCAGGCCATAAAAGCGCACGCTGCCGTCGATAGAGCCCAATACCGCGTCCATACGTTCGTTGCCGAACATGCGCCGGAAGCTCGTTTCGTAATCGGCGATATCCATCTCAGCATCCAGCGTTACTTCCAGTGCAGCGTTAAGCGCCTGGTAGAACAGGCCGCGTTCCAGCGTATTGTCGTTGTATTGCAGGAAGGCGCCGACCAGATCGTGCGCGTCTTCAAAGCGCTTGAGCGCCAGATTAATCAGCAGTTTTAATTCGAGGATGGTCAGTTGACCCCAGACGGTGTTCTCGTCAAATTCAATGCCGATCAGGGTAATGATGTCGCTGTAATCGTCCAGTTCGCTGTTTTCCAGGCGGCGCAGCAAAATCTTTAGCCCGGCTTCATTCAGCCTGTGCAGGTTCAGGATATCTTCGCGGAACATCAGCGCTTTATTGGTGTTATCCCAGATCAGATCTTCCACCGGATAAACCTCGGAATAACCGGGGACCAGAATGCGGCAGGCGGTGGCGCTAAATCATCGTAGACCGCCACATAGGCTTCTTTGCCCATGGCTTTAAGGATGCCGAACAGCGCGTCCGCTTCCTCAGCATTGGAGTTCTGGCCGTCGTTCGTGAAATCCCATTCCACAAACTGATAGTTGGATTTAGCGCTAAAGAAGCGCCAGGACACCACGCCGCTCGAATCAATAAAGTGCTCGACGAAGTTATTCGGCTCAGTCACCGCATTGCTTTCAAAGGTGGGCGGGGGCAAATCGTTAAGGCCTTCAAAGCTGCGGCCTTGCAGCAGTTCGGTCAGGCTGCGTTCCAATGCCACTTCAAAATTGGGGTGCGCGCCAAAAGATGCAAAGACGCCGCCGGTGCGCGGGTTCATCAGCGTGACGCACATCAAGGGATATTTGCCGCCGAGGGACGCATCTTTAACAAAGACGGGAAAGCCCTGTTCTTCCAGCCCTTTGATGCCGGCGACGATGCGCGGATATTTGGCCAATACGTCTTGCGGCACGTCGGGCAAGGCAATTTCGCCTTCCAGAATTTCGCGTTTAACCGCGCGCTCAAAGATTTCGGACAGACATTGCACTTGCGCTTCCGCCAGCGTATTGCCCGCGCTCATGCCGTTGCTGACGTAGAGGTTCTCAATCAGGTTGGAGGGGAAATAAACCACCGTGCCATCCGATTGCCGCACAAACGGCAAGGAACAGATGCCGCGCGCCACGTTGCCGGAGTTGGTGTCGATCAGATGTTCGCCGCGCAATTCGCCGTCGGGGTCATAGAATTCGCGGCAGTACTGGTCAAGAATTTCCGCGGGCAACGCGTCATGCGGGCCGGGCTTGAACCAGCGCTCATTCGGGTAATGCACAAATGGCGCATTGGCAATTTCTTCGCCCCAATAACTGCCGCCGTAAAAAATGGTTGCAATTCAAACGCTCGATAAATTCACCCAAAGCCGAAGCCAGTGCGCTTTCTTTGGTCGAGCCTTTGCCATTAGTAAAACACATGGGCGAATGCGCATCGCGGATATGCAAAGACCACACATTCGGCACGATATTGCGCCACGACGCGATCTCGATCTTCATGCCCAGGCGCGCCAGCACGCCGGACATATTGGCGATGGTCTGTTCCAGAGGCAGGTCTTTGCCGGGGATATAGGTGGCGGCATCGGCAGCCGGATTCAGCGTCAGCAAAGCTTGTGCATCGGCATCCAGATTCTCGACTTCTTCAATCACAAATTCCGGGCCGGTCTGCACCACTTTCTTGACGGTGCAGCGGTCGATTGATCGCAATATGCCCTGGCGATCTTTGTCCGAAATATCGGCCGGCAATTCGACCTGAATCTTGAAGATCTGCTGGTAACGGTTTTCCGGGTCAACAATATTGTTCTGCGACAGGCGGATATTTTCGGTCGAGATATTCCGGGTCTCGCAATACAGCTTGACGAAGTAAGCCGCGCACAACGCCGACGAAGCCAGAAAATAATCGAACGGGCCGGGGGCCGAGCCATCGCCTTTATAGCGGATGGCTGATCGGCGATCACCGTAAAATCGTCGAACCGGGCTTCCAGACGCAGCTTGTCGAGAAAGTTGACCTTAATTTCCATGAGAATTCCAAAGCACTCAAAACGATACAGCCGCCATTATCCGGGTTTTTTGCGTGCTTATCTCGTGCTTCTCCATCCGGGCTGCTGACCGGACAGCGCGCGTGCGCCTGGCCTTGCGCCTCGCGCATCCCACAGGGTCTTGCTCAATCCGCCGACTTTAACGCTGGGCGCATTTCCGCAGAATGGATGCATCGACTCACCGGAGAAGCATCATGCAAGCGGCAGACTGGAACGCCAACAACAAAGCGCTCGGCCAATTGTCCGTGGTCTTGCTAGGCAAAACCGTGCCAGTGCCAGAAGAAGGCTATGGCACCCAGCGCGCCACGGTGCAGCAGGTTTTATCCGTGGGCGATACCGAAGCCGACGACGACCATCCCGACACCGCGCTGCGCACGCGCGACGTTAAACTCAAGATTAGCTACACCGATAAAGACGGGCTGCAAAAAGAAGGCTTCGTCACCGGCGATTTGCGCTTTGGCGTGGAATCGGCCTCGGAAACCATCGCGCTAAGCGCGGATGCGATTGATTTCCAGGCTTATATTGATGGGCCGGATGAGACTTGATCCGGCTTTGGTCGGCCGCAGTGGGGCATGCTGCGGGTTACCCTCAATGTGCTGATCCTGGAGGTACGCTGGGCAGTCCGGTGGGCTTGGGCTGCCAGATCACCGAATTGCGCGCATTGGCTGCATCTACCGGTTTGGGGTCGACCAGATCGCGCTGGCTCAATTCAACGCAATATTGGTAGAACTGCGAATTCCGGCCCCACCAGACCGGATCAAGATGAGCCGCATCAATATGTGAAATCACCGTTTTCAACGCCTTGATATCGGTGTATTGGCAGGCGAAACGCGCATAGGCGTCGTAATTCTCTTTGTCTGGATAGTCATGGATCAGGCGTTCAAAACCGGCGCGCATGCGCGACCAATCCACCATGCGCGTCAATTCCGGCTCGGGCCCATTACTGAGCTCACTGGCATATAAGCGGGCATACAGCGAATCGCCCCAGCGCGGAAACGTGCTACGCGTGGATTGATCAATAAAATCGTTTAGCGCTTGATTCGACCCGCCCCATTTGGGCTCCAGCAGAAAGCTCCCGCTGGTATAGATCGGCAGGTAATAGGGGACTTTGGTGGTGGCTTCTTTCAGTACCGCCAGATACTCGTCCTGATGGTCGCCTTCACGATAGCGGCTTAATTTCAGCATGGCGGCATACCAGCCCGGATCCTGGCGCGCGGGCCCGGACATCTTTTGTAGTTTCTGATATGCCTTCTCTATATTCGCCCGGAGCTCGTCCCATTGTTCCTGCGTTACGCTGCTGGACCAACCGGTGCCTCGCACATATTGCCCATAAGAGATGTCATAGGTCGCATCCAGTATCTGCGCCGACACCGAGCGCGGATATTGCGTGCGCCAGTCGGTCAGATTCTTGCGCCAGGTAATCCAGTCCAGTGCATCGGTATCGGTATCCTGCGGCAGGCAGCCGCAGCCCAGGCTGAATGCGTTGTAATAGATCTGCAGCCTGGGATAACCCGAACCCAGCGTTAGATGATTTTGCCGGGCCTGATCAATGCGCCGATCCAGTTCCACAAAATTGCGGGCCTCCAGCAATTTGATGAACTGATTGCGTATAACCATTGATTCGGTGGGCGGGGTGGAATCCGCGTCAGCATAAGCCACCGTGCTGGAGCAAACGCACAGTGCAAGCAGTGGTAATAACAGGCGATAAAACAGTCTGGGTAAGTACATGGATATACCGATAGCGGGAGCGTGCAATTAACGAGCGGCGTAAATGCAATGATCAGACCGACTTTTTTTATTGGCCGCACCAGATTTTGCATAGGCCATGCAACGATTGAATAAATCGCGCGAATAGCCCCACGTATGGATCAGCGGTTGCGCCGTATCAATGTGTTTGACGGCAGAGCGCAGCGCCTTCAGATCGCCATATTGGCAAGCAAAGCGGGCGTACTGGCTGTAATTGACCGCTGCCGGAAAGTCATGCACCACTCGCTCAAAGCCTTTACGCATGCGCGGCCATTCGACAGCGGGGTCCAGCGTTTGCTCATAGCGCATCTCTCGAGCGTAAAGCCGCGCATATAAAGTCTCGCCCCAAAAGCTTTGTGTTAACGCCACCGAGTGCTCGATCAGCGCTTTTTTCTTCTTGCTCCGAACCCATCCAGCGCGGCTCAAAATAGCCCGCGGCCAAAGTATAAAGCGGCAAATAGTCCGGATATTTTTTTGGGTGGCTTCTTGCCACAGCAAAACGTATTCATGGCGATTATCGCCGCCTTGCAATCGCATTAAACGCAGCTTTGCGGCATACCAACCGCGGTCTTGGCGGGCAGGGCCGCTCATGCTTTGCAACAGCGTCGCGGCGCGGTCCAGGTAGATCTGCATCAATTTCCACTGCTCAGGCCGCACATCTTTCGCGTAATCGGTGCCGCGGGCATATTCGCCATACGAAATATGATAAGTGGCGTAAAGGATTTGCGCGTTGATCGATTGCGGCGCCAGCTTGTGCCACTGTTCCAGCGCCTGCCGCCAACGCACCCATTGCAACGCGTCGGGCTCTGTAATGCTGTGCTCGGTGCAGCTGCAATCGGCGGTAAAGGCGCTGTAGTACAGCTGTATCAGCGGCGTACCGTCAGGGGTGGTGGAGCGGTTTTGGCGCGCAGCATCCATTTGCGCGTCCAGCTCGGCAAAATTGCGCGCGTCGAGTAATGCGGTTAGCCGGTTATGCACATCGGTCTGGTCGAGCAGTGCATCGGCATACACGGTTGGGCCGCCAGAATGAGGCAGGGAGCAGCCAACGGACGAGCAAGCGAGTCAGGGTCATGGTTATGCGCGGGCGGTTGATATTTGATATGTCCCGAACGGCACAGCATGGCATTGCGCCACTGCCTTACCGGCATGTCAGGATCTTTAATGGTGCGAGTGTGCCATTGACGAGGCCCGTCAGGTGGCCCGCTAGTAAGCGCCGAGCGGTGGCTGCGGCTAACGCGCTACAGCCTTGACCAAATTTTCATATAAGGAATATATTCCCTCATATGGAAAAATCAGCCCGACCCCATCGACTCCCTCGACCAGCACCTCGCCCAGCGCCTCAAAGCGTTGCGCGGCGAGCATGCGTGGTCGTTAGACGAGCTCTCGCGCCGCAGCGGCATCAGTCGCGCCACGCTGTCCCGCCTCGAAAACGCCGAAGTCAGTCCCACCGCCAGCGTGCTGGGCAAACTCTGCGCCGCCTATGGTCTGACGGTGTCACGGCTGATGCGCATGGTCGAAGCGCAATTCCAGCCGCTTATCCGCCCCGAAGCGCAAGCGCTCTGGTCCGATCCGCAACATGGCTTTCGCCGCCGCTCGGTTTCGCCGCCCGCCGCCACGCTGGCTGGCGAAGCCTTGCTGTGCGAACTCGAGCCCGACACCCACATCCGCTACGAGGCCTCGCCGCGTCCGGGCCTCGAACACCATCTGCTATTACAAGAAGGCCAGCTGCGCATTACGGTCGACGGCCACACTTACGATCTGCAACCGGGCGACTGCCTGCGCTACCAACTGCACGGTGCCAGCGCCTTCGATACGCCTGCCGATTCCGGCGCCCGCTACTACCTGTTTATTGTGTGATGCCCATGTCCAACCCGACCCCGACCCAAGCTTCAACCATCACCGTCTTTACCGCCTCCGACCTCGAAAGCCATCTGCCCGCCCTGACGCGCATGCTGCAGGATTGCGTCGCCGCGGGTGCCAGCATCAGTTTTTTGATGCCATTCCCGGCTGAGCAGGCCGAAGCATTCTGGCGCGGCAACGTGCTGCCCGCGCTGCAATCCGGCACGCGCAGCTTGCTGGTGGCCCTGCAGGACGGCCAGCTCGCCGGATCGGTGCAGCTGGATTACGACACGCCGCCCAACCAGCCGCACCGCGCCGAAGTGCGCAAGCTGATGGTCCATCCGCAATTCCGCCGCTTGGGCATCGCCAAGGCTTGATGCGGCAACTGGAAACCCTCGCCGGCGAATTGAACCGCACCCTACTGACGCTCGACACCCGCAGTGGCAGCGAGGCCGAACCGCTGTATATCGGGCTCGGCTATCAGGTGGTCGGCCAGATCCCTGATTACGCGCTGGATGCGCCGGAAAGCGAGGCGGGCCGCGGCTTGCACGCCACCACCATCATGTACAAGCAGCTCTAACCCAATAGCGTGAGCCGATTAATTGATCTAATCGGCTCACAGAATGAGCCGAATAGCGTGCCGTAATCGGCTCATGGCTCCGTATGGCTTCAACAAATATCGCCTCGAAATGCCTCCCATGCGGCAGCGCAATATCAGCCATCGCCCGACAAGCCACCGCTTCGCATCCGTTACCATCGCTAACAAACGATGTAAGCACAGGAACAGCGGTGTCGGTCATCTCATCCCTGCAGGTTGGCGTGCTGGACCCTCAGGGCCCGGTAGCGGCCGCCGAGCGCACGATTTTGCTCAATGCCACAGTCATCATGCTGGCGGTGATCATCCCGGTGATCCTGCTGACGCTGGCGTTTGCGTGGTGGTTTCGTGCGGGCAACGCCAAGGCCAAACGCTCGCCTGACTTTGCCTATTCCGGGCCGGTTGAGGTGGTGGTGTGGGCGATTCCGATGCTGATCGTGCTGTTTCTTGGCGGCATCGCGTGGATCGGCTCGCACGATCTCGATCCGCCCAAACGCATCCTGGCCAAGCATTCGCCCATCGACGTGCAAGTGGTGTCGCTGGACTGGAAATGGCTGTTTATCTATCCCGCGCTGGGCGTGGCGTCGGTCAACAAACTGGTGGTGCCCGCTGGCGCGCCGCTGCGTTTGCAATTGACGTCCGCGACGGTCATGAACAGTTTTTTTTGTGCCGCAATTAGGCAGCCAGATTTATACGATGGCGGGCATGTCCACGCGGCTTAATTTATTGGCCGATAAGCGGTGTTTATCCTGGATTGTCAGCGCAATTTAGCGGGCAAGGTTTCTCCGATATGCGTTTTAACGTGCAGGCACTGCCGGAAGGCCAGTTCAACCAATGGTTGGCGGCAGCCAAACGCAATCCGGCGCAATTAACCGCTGCCACTTATGCGCAATTGGCTAAACCGGGCCTGCAAGCCGCGCCGCTGGAATTTGGCGCCATCGGCCAGGGCGTATTCGATGCCATCGTCGATGCGCGGCCCTTACCGGTTAGCGCCAGCGCCACCGAAAGTGCCGCTTCCCCCGCAGACGATGCCTCTGCTTCCGATCATTCCGCAATGGCGATGTAATCCATGAGTTCAAGCGTATTCCTGGGCAAGCTGGATTGGAGCGCCATTCCTTTAAACGAGCCATTACCGTTGATTTCAGCGGCGGTGGTGGTCGCGGTGATTGCGGCGATTCTGGGTCTGGTCACCTACAAGCGCGCCTGGCCGTATTTCTGGAAGGAATGGATTACCAGCGTCGACCATAAACGCGTTGGCGTGATGTATGTGGTGCTCGCCTTGGTGATGTTGCTGCGTGGTTTTGCCGATGCATTAATGATGCGTTCGCAATTGGCCATGGCGGCGGGTACGGCGCACGGTTATTTGCCGCCCGATCATTACAACCAGATCTTTTCTGCGCACGGCACCATCATGATTTTCTTTGTGGCCATGACCTTTATGGTGGGCCTGATGAATTTTGTGGTGCCGTTGCAGATTGGCGCGCGCGATGTGGCTTTTCCGGTGCTGAATTCAGTCAGTTTCTGGCTGACCGCGTCGGGCGCCTTGTTATTGAATATGTCCTTGGTGATCGGCGAATTCGCGCGCACCGGTTGGCTGGTTTATCCGCCCTTGTCGGAGCTGGCGTATTCGCCCGGCGTGGGCGTCGATTATTACTTGTGGTCGTTGCAGATATCGGGCGTGGGCACGCTATTGTCGGGCGTCAATCTCACCACCACCATACTTAAACTGCGCGCGCCGGGCATGGGTTATAGCCGCATGCCGATCTTTACCTGGACGGCATTGGCATCCAATTTATTGATCATTGCCGCATTCCCGATTTTAACCGCCACTTTGGGCATGTTATTGCTCGACCGTTATCTGGGTTTTCATTTCTTTACCAATGACGGCGGCGGCAACGCCATGATGTATATCAATCTGATCTGCTTGGGGCCATCCCGAAGTTTATATCCTGATCCTGCCGGCATTTGGTGTGTTCTCCGAAGTGATTGCCACATTCTCCGGCAAAGCGTTATTTGGCTATCGCTCGATGGTGATTGCCACCATGGGCATTTGTATTCTGTCGTTTATGGTCTGGCTGCATCACTTCTTTACGATGGGGGCGGGGGCCGACGTTAATGGCTTTTTTCGGCATCATGACCATGATTATCGCCATCCCCACCGGCGTTAAGGTGTTTAACTGGTTGTTCACTTTATACGGCGGCACGGTGCGTTTTAATACGCCCTTATTGTGGGCCATCGGTTTTATGATCACATTTGTGATTGGCGGCATGACGGGCGTTTTTAATGGCGGTGCCACCGGCCGATTTTGTTTTGCATAACAGCCTGTTTCTGGTGGCGCATTTCCACAATGTGGTGATAGGCGGCGTGGTGTTTGGCGCGTTTGCTGGCTACACCTATTGGTTTCCTAAAGCCTTCGGCTTTACCCTAGATGAACGCTTGGGCAAAGCCAGTTTCTGGTGCTGGTTAATTGGTTTTTTTATCTCGCCTTTATGCCGCTTTATCTATTGGGATTAATGGGTGCGACGCGACGTATGCAGCATTATCCCGAAACCGGTTGGCAACCGATGATGATCGTGGCTCTGGTCGGCGCCTTGGTCATCTTTGCCGGGATTTTGCTGACGATTGCGCAATTGGTGGTCAGCATCCGTACGCGCGATCAGCGGCGTGATCACAGTGGCGACCCTTGGCAAGGCCGCACGCTGGAATGGTCTACCCGCTCGCCGCCGCCGGAATATAACTTTGCCCGTCTGCCGCAAATCAAAGGCCTCGATGCCTGGCATCAGGCGCGCGAAGAGGGCCGTAAAACGCTCGAAGCGGCGCCGTATGATCCGCCGAAAAACTACATGTGCCGCGCGGCAGCGCCACCGGTTTTGTCGCCGCGTTCTTCTCGGTGGCGATGGGGTTTGCGCTGGTCTGGCATATCTGGTGGCTGGCCATCATTGGCTTGGTCGGCATCGTCGCCACCGGCCTGGTCCACGCCTGGCGCACCGTGCACGACATCGAAGTCATCCCCGAAGACACCGACCTCGCCCGCTTGATTGGACCCTCGCCACCATGACCGACGCCAGATTTCGCAAATGACGCCGGAAGGCAGTGAGATTCCAATCTCCGAACGCGGCCCCGCGCCCACGCGCGTGGTGGTCAGTTATGGATTCTGGCTATTTATCCTCAGCGACATCATCTTGTTTGCCGCGCTGTTTGCGGCGTATGCGGTGTTGTCGGGGCAGACCGCGGGCGGGCCCTCGGGCCACCAACTGTTTGATCGCGGCCATGTGCTGATCGAGACCGCGTGTTTGCTGCTCTCCAGCTTTACTTGCGGCATGTTCTCGCTGGCCATCGACCAGCGCAGTGCGCGCTATACCTATGTGTTTGGCGCGATCACGTTTGCGCTCGGGTTGGGCTTTATCGGGCTGGAATTGAGCGAATTCACCGAAATGATCGCCCATGGCAATGGCCCGCAACGCAGTGCCTTCTTGTCGGCTTTCTTTGCGCTGGTGGGCATGCACGGCACGCACGTTACGCTGGGGCTGGCCTGGTTGTTGGGCATGCTGGCGCAAGTGGCCACGTTGGGTTTTACCCCACGCGTGGTGGGCCGCTTACGCTGTTTTAGTCTGTTCTGGCACGCGCTCGATGTGGTGTGGATCGGCGTATTCACCATCGTTTATCTGGGAGCGCACTGATGGCCAACGCAAATGATCGCTCGTCCAACATCCCGGACAACACGCCGGAACAGCACGGCCACGCCGAGGGCCAAGGGCACGATGCCCAAGGCAAACCGCCTGGCGAGACGCCCGATCTACGCGCGGGCGTGCTCAAATATCTGGCGGGCCTGGGCGGCTCCATCATCCTGACGCTGGCCTCGTTCTGGGCGGCCGGCACCGATCAGGTATGGGGCCCCGGCATCCCCGTGCTGCTGGCCGCGCTGGCCATCGCGCAAATGGGCGTGCACCTGGTGTTCTTTCTGCATATTTCCAGCGGCCCGGAAAACACCAACAACATCCTGGCACTGGCATTTGGCGTGTTTGTGGTGGCGCTGGTGGTGTTCGGCTCGATGATCATCATGGCCAATCTCAATAGCCATATGCTGCCGATGGATAAGTTGCTGCAGATGCAGCGATAGATGTTAAGGAATCACAAAAGATTTCATAAACGCCGATTTGGGTGTTTACGGAATCATTTGTGATTTCTTTAACTTTTACTGGTCGTCTTTGTGCAAGTCCGGCATCGGGTTCCCCGCGCATCCACACCCCGAATCAGCGCGCGTCCTACACCGGCCCCCCAATCTTTTCCGCTAGTATCGTTACCAAATTTGTAAGCATCCAGTTTCCAACCCGACGTAAACCCTAACGGCCCCCGCTCATGGCGCAGGTGTTCAGCCGGCACGACGTGCTCTGGCTCAAGCTGTTTCTGTTGGCTTTGCTGGCGCTGGCTGCGGCTGGGGTCGGGGTGGTGACGTGGAGCATGCAGCCGCAAGATGTCGGCGGGGCGGCGGTGTTGCAGCCGGTGCCGTTCAGCCACAAGCACCATGTGCCGATGACGGGATCGATTGCCGCTTTTGTCATACCTCGGTGGACAAGGGCCGGGTGGCCGGGCTGCCCGCGACGGAAGTGTGCATGACCTGTCATTCGCAACTGTTTAAAGACGCGCCCTTGTTGCAGCCGGTGCGTGACAGCTGGGCCAGCGGGCGGCCGATGGCGTGGGCGCGGGTGCATGATCTGCCCGATTTCGCCTATTTTGATCACAGTATTCACGTCAACAAGGGCGTGACCTGTATGGAATGCCATGGGCGCGTGGACCAGATGCCGCTGACGTGGCGCAACGCCAGTCTCGAAATGCAATGGTGTCTGGACTGCCATCGTAATCCGGGCCCGCATTTGCACCGGCCCGAGCAGGTTTATCACATGCCCGCGCAGGCGGTGCTCACGCAGTCCGAGATCGACGATTTGCTGCAGCAATATCAGATTGCCGACCGGCGTCGGCTAACCGATTGCTCCACCTGCCATCGCTGACGCCATGTCTTCTGATCAGTCCAACTCGCCATTTCGCCCCACCAATACCGTGATCAAGCTGCACCCGGTAGCGGCCGCGCCTGGGCTGGACCGGCGCACCTTCATGAAGTGGATGGCGGCGTCGGCCGCGCTGGCGACCGCCGCCTGCAGCGGTCCGCCCGAAGAAAAAAATAATGCCGTATGTGCATATGCCCGAAGGCATGGTGCCGGGGCAGCCGCAGTTTTACGCCACGATGTATCCAGTCGACGGCGTGGCGCAGCCGGTGTTGGTGCAAACCAATATGGGGCGGCCGGGCAAGGTGGAAGGCAATCCGCGCCATGGGTTTAGTCAGGGCGGCAGCGATATCTATAGCCAGGCGGCCATCCTCGAATTGTGGGACCCCGATCGGTCACGTACGCCACTGCGCGGCGCGGTGCCTGCCAGTCTGGATAGCGTGCTGGCGCAGCTCAACCAACAGGCGCCCCTTTGGCAACGCAATGGCGGCGCGGGCTTACGGCTCTTGCTGGGGCCGTCCAGCTCGCCGACCTTGCTGGCGCAATTGCAGGCGCTGCAGCGGCGTTACCCGGCCATGCGCTGGGCCGTGCATCACCTTGCGTAATACGGCACTCGATAACGCCAGCCGCGACGCCTTCGGCCAGGCCGTCAGTTGGATTATCGTTTTGATCAGGCGCGGGTGATTGCCAGTTTTGATTGTGATTTCCTCAGCGATCTGCCCGGTGCCACCGCCTATGCGCGGCAATGGGCAAACAGTCGCAAGCCTGAGCGCGCGGGCGGCCTTAGCCGTTTGTATGCCTGGCAATGTGTGCCGGGCCTGGTGGGGGCGATGGCGGATCATCGCGTGTTGGCCACGCCCGCGCAGGTCGAG
>BBFD01000019.1 GCA_001313065.1 Silvimonas sp. JCM 19000 | reverse complement strand
CGCAAAAACGGCGACGGCAAAATCGAGCAGCGCCAAAGCGGCGAGCGCAAAGCCCGCCGCCACCAAATCAGCCGCGCTGAAACCGGCAGGCGCCAGCAAGGCCGAAGCCAAGCCCAAGGCGGCCGCCAGCAAGGCCACGCCCAAGGCAAAGGCTAAATAACATCGTGGATGCGGGATCACGCTGCACGCGTGATCCCCTCAGCGCAGATCAGCGCTCGGATTTGATTTCAAAGATATCGCCCGTCTCAAAGAACGAGCCGCCGGCGATGTAATGGATGGAGCGCGGCACGCCTTCATCGTGTTGCCAGTGGCCGTTATTGAACACGCGCGGGTCGGCGTGCGCCGCCACCACCTCGCCAATAAACATGTCATACGCTTCTTGATTGTGCGGCTCAGGAATCACCTTGCATTCCAGCCAGCCAGGCAGCCCTCAATCAGGGGCGCGCCGATTTCGCTGCTGGCAAATGTGGTCAAACCCGCTGCCGCAAACTTGTCCACCTCTGCCCCCGACACCGAGCCCACCTTGAGCGTGGCCTCCGCCAGCGCACGGCTGGGGATATTAAGGGCAAACTCTCCCGACGCTTCAATCAAGCCACGCGTGGCGGTCTTTTTGTCGATGATGACCAGCATTTTGGCCGGCGCAAAATCGAGCGGCATCGCCCACGCTGCGGCCATCACATTCTGTTTGCCGCCATGCGCGCTGGTGACCAGCACGGTGGGGCCGTGGTTAAGCAGACGATACGATTTGGCGAGCTCGACGGTTTGAGGCATGGCAGCGTTTTCCTGGAAGGCAAGTGTGCTCAAGATGGGGCCGGCGTGAGCGCTAACAACACCGGCAGGCAGGGATTATCGTTATGCGCGCTCCAGCTTAAGCCCAGCTCGACTTCAGGACTGTCAGCCAGCGGGATAAACACCGCGCCGGCCAGCTGCATTTTGCGCATCGACGCGGGTACCAATGCCACGCCCAGGCCTTCCGCCACCAGATTGACGATGGTTTGTTGCAAGCGGGTTTCCAGCTGGATGCGCGGGGCAAAGCCATGCTGCATACAGCAGCCGAATACCGCGTCATACAAGGCGGGCGCTACCTCGCGCGGAAAAGTAATAAACGGCTCGGCCGCCAGCGAACGCACATCCAGCGTGCTTTGTTGTGCCAGCGTGTGCGCGGCGGGCAGCACCGCGCACAAGGGCTCTTTAAACAGCGACTGATAGTGCAGCAAGCTGGGTTGCCGCCACGGAAAAGTAATCGCCAGATCGGTCTCGCCCCGCGCCAGCGCGTCGGCCAACACATCGGGCGTCACCTCGCGCAGCGTGACCGTAATGCCGGGCGCACCGTGCTGCCAGGTTTTGAGCAAGGTTGGCAGCACGTTCCACGCTGCCGCCATGGTAAAGCTCACCCGTATTTCCCCCAGCTCACCCTGCGCCGTGGAACGGGTCACGCGTTCGGCCTGCGCCAGCGCAGCCAGAATCTGTGTGGCCTCGGCATGCAAACGCCGACCCGCTGTCGTTAATGCCACACTGCGCGAATTACGCACCAGCAAGCGCACGCCCAGTTGCTGTTCCAGTGCGGCAATCTGGCGCGATAAGGGCGGTTGGGTCATGTGCAGTTGTTCGGCGGCGCGGCCGAAGTGCAGCGTGTCGGCGAGCGCCACAAAGTATTGCAGCTGACGAGTCTCCAGCATCGATGCTTATCCGGTATCAATCCGCCCTCTATATAGCATTGGTCGGCATGGATAGCGATGGTTAAGCTGGCGTCTTCCGCATTCTTCTTTGGCTCTGCGCCCCCATGTCCGCCGTCATCCACGCTGTTTTGCCGGTCTTTGCGCTTATCCTGGCGGGCTATATCTGCCGCCGCAGCGGCAAGCTCGGCCCGGCTGCTTCGTCTGAACTCAACCGCTTTGTGGTCTGGCTTGGTCTACCCGCGCTGTTGTTTGATGTGACCGCCGCATCCAGTTGGCAACAAGTGTGGCAGCCGGGTTTTTTTGTTGGCGTTTGGTGCGGGTTCGGCCGCTGTGTTCGTGATTACGTTACTGGGGCGTTTGCGTCAGCAACGGCGGCTGGTCGATGCGAGTATCGATAGCCTGAGCGCCTCGTATGCCAATACCGGATTTATCGGCATTCCGCTGTGTGTGCTGGCGCTGGGTCAGGACAGTCTGGAGCCGGCTTTGCTCGCCACCTTGATCGTGGTGTGCGTGCTGTTTGGTGTGGCGGTGGTGTGCATCGAAGTGGGGCTGCAGACCGAAAAGAAACTGCATCACGCGCTATTCAAAGTGCTGAAGGCGCTGGCCAGCAACCCGCTGATCGTCTCGCCCATCCTGGGCGCTTGCTGGGCGGCCAGCGGTCAGCCTTTGCCCGGTGCCGTACATACCTTCATGAAATTGCTGGGTGGTGCCGCCAGCCCGTGCGCCCTGGTCGCATTGGGCTTGTTCCTGGCGCAAAAAAACAGGAAGGCAAGCGCGATGGTTCGATCGCGCTGGTGGTGGCCAAGCTGATTATCCAGCCGCTGCTGACGTGGTTTCTGGCGTTCCGCGTCTTGCATCTGCCGCCGCTGTGGGCCAACTCGGCCTTGCTACTGAGCGCGCTACCCACCGGAACCGGCCCGTTTATGCTGGCCGAGTTTTATCGGCGCGAGGCGGCGGTGGTGTCGAGTGTGATTCTGGTGTCCACGCTGGGGTCTTTGGTCACGCTCTCAGTCTGCTTGATGTACATCGGCTGAGCGCTGTGGGCTGCATGCACGCGGCTGGCGCCGAGTCAGGTGCTGCCCCCCGCGCCTGGATATCAGTGGCCTGATTGCGGGTGTTCGCACTGGCATATTGGCTTAAGCCCCGTTCGGCCCGTGTGTGATTGCCGTTCAGGGTCGCCTGCAGGCGGCGCTGGTTTTCCGGTTGTTGGCTGCGGTCGTTTTCCTTGTGCCACAGATGCAGCACCGGCACCGCAAAGCGACCGTCCTTGAGCTTGAGTCCGGCGCGGATCAGGCGGATGGCAAAGTCCGAATCTTCATGCCCCCAGCCCGAGAACGCTTCATCAAAGCCATCCACCGCCAGAAAATCACTGCGCCATACGCCGATATTGCAGCCTTCAGCACCTGCCAACGGGTGGGCCGGCGTTTGCGCATCTGGCGCAGTCCCAGTCGTAGCCACGGCCAGCCGCGATTGGCTTTGCCGCCGTAGCGCGCCGCCAGCCATTGCAGGGCATTCCAGTGGATCGGCGCAGCCGGCTCGGCCGAGGCCAGCAGTTCGGGGGTAAAGCGTTCGCTCAGCAAGACACGATTGCCGGCCACAAACCAGCCATGTTCCGCCAGCGCCCGATGCTGTGCGACAAAGTCCGGGAATGGCACACAATCGCCATCCAGAAACACCAGGTAATCGGCGCGGGTGCGGCCGACGCTCAGATTGCGGATGGCCGCCAGCCGGAAGCCGGTGTCTGCATGCCAGACATGGTCCAGTCGGCATGGAAAGCGCTGTTGCCAGCTCTCGATGCACTGGCGCGTAGCCGGGCCGGAGCCGTCGTCGGCACCAGGACTTCCCAGTCGCCCGCGCTCACGCCGGTCTGTTGCGCCAGCGCGCTCAGCACCGCGTTGAGCGCATCGATGCGGTTGTAGGTTGAAACAATGATGGCGAGTTTCACGGGCGTTCTTGCAGATACATGAGTTTGAGATAACGGTAGTACGCGCCTTCGGCATTCGATACCGCCAGGATAAAACCTTCGCGCCCGTCCAGAAAACCGGCCTTGAAAAGATAGGTGCGCACAAAGGTCCAGCAGCCTTTGAACACCGCCTTGCCCAGCGACGCACGCTGGCCGCGCTGCAAACGTTGCTCGGCCCCGGCGGCGGAATAGCGGTTTACCTTGTCCAGCACCTGATCGAGGTTATCAAACGAGTAATGCAGCAATTCACCGTCGAGCGCCGGCGCATCACCCTGATAGACCAGGCGTTCGTGGATCAGATCGTCCGAATAATGCGCGGTGCCGCGGCGGAACAAACGCGCGACATGATCGGGATACCAGCCGGAGTGTTTCATCCAGCGCCCGCAATAGTTGGACAACCGCGACAAGCTGTAGACGTCGCCCGGCGTTTGCGTATCGGCCACGCGTTGTTGCACCGAACCCGCCAGTTGCGGGCTGACGACTTCATCGGCATCAATCGCCAATATCCAGTCGGTATCGAGCAAGGCCAGCACACGATTTTTTTTGCGGACCAAAGCCGGGCCATTGCGCGTTGATATGCACCTCGGCACCGTGCGCCCGCGCAATCTCCAGCGTGGCATCAGTGCTGCCGCTATCCAGCACCACAATGCGATCGGCCCAGGCCACAGCCTGCAAGCATTGCGCCAGGTGCGCGGCGGCGTTTTTGGTAATCAGGGCAACGCCGAGTGTGGGCATGATCAAGAGCGCAGAAAGGACAGGGCGCTATGATCGCCAACCTGGCACCCCAACACAAGCGCGCCCGGATGCGCGCCCGACTTGATCTGGTGCGGCGCCTGCGGTGATTGCTTGATGCGAGGGGCGGCGGCATTGGATAAAATCATCCACTCGCTCACGCCGGGGCCCGTACGCGGGCGGCCCGCACAGTACACAGGAATCACCCATGCAAGGTTCTGGCAGTGTTGGTCTGGTCACACCGCAAACGGCGGTGTTCGACACGCCGATTGCACTCTCCAGCGGCGTTGTGTTGCCGCGTTATGAACTGGTCTACGAGCCTACGGCACGCTGAACGCCGAAAAAATCCAACGCCATCCTGATCTGCCACGCGCTGTCGGGGCATCACCATGTGGCCGGACGCTACCAGGAAAGCGACAAGAACGCAGCTGGTGGGACAACATGGTCGGGCCGGGCAAGCCGATCGATACCAACCGTTTTTTTTGTGATTGGCCTGAATAACCTGGGCGGGTGTCATGGTTCGACCGGCCCGTCCAGCATCGACCCCGCCACCGGCAAGCCGTATGGCTCGAGTTTTCCGCTGGTGCTGGTGCGCGACTGGGTAGAGACCCAGGCTCGGCTGGCTGATCAGCTGGGCATTTATCGCTTCGCCGCCATTATCGGCGGCAGCCTTGGCGGCATGCAGGCGCTGCGCTGGACCATCAGTTACCCCGAGCGCGTGCGCCATGCGCTGGTGATCGCCTCGGCCCCCAAGCTGACCGCGCAGAACATCGCATTCAATGACGTGGCGCGCCAGGCCATCCTGACCGACCCGGATTTTCATGGCGGCGATTACTACGCGCACAACACCGTGCCACGCCGCGGCCTGCGTCTGGCGCGCATGCTCGGCCATATCACCTATCTGAGCGACGACGGCATGGGCGAGAAATTCGGCCGCTTGCTGCGCAGTGGCGAATATCTGTATGGCTATGACGTTGAATTCGAAATCGAATCGTATCTGCGTTATCAGGCGACAAGTTCTCGGATTACTTCGACGCCAATACCTATCTGCTGATGACCAAGCGCTGGATTATTTTGATCCGGCGCGCCATTACGATGGCGATCTGACCGAGCCTTGCGCCAGGCCGTGGCGAAATTTCTGGTGGTGTCGTTTACCTCGGATTGGCGCTTTTCGCCGGCGCGTTCGCGCGAGATCGTCAAAGCCTTGCTGGATGCACGCAAGGAAGTCAGCTATGCCGAGATTGAATCGCGCCATGGCCACGATGCCTTCCTGATGGAAGACGCGCCTTATATCAACATCATGCGGGCGTATCTGAACCGCGTTGCCGCGGAGATCAACGCATGAGCGCCGTTCACCATCCTGCTATCAAAAAACCAGCACAAAGACCTGCGCCCCGATTTGCGCAATGTGGCCGACTGGATTCCGGCCGACAGCAATGTGCTTGATCTGGGCTGCGCCGATGGCTCGTTGCTGCACTGGCTGGCGGCCAACAAGCGCGTGCGTGGTTATGGCGTCGAGATCGATGTGGCTGGCGTAACGGCGTGCGTGGAGCATGGCGTTAACGTCATCCAGTCCGATCTGGAAAGCGGCCTCGGTACGTTTGAGGATGGCAGTTTCGATTTTGTGGTGTTGTCGCTGACTATCCAGCCATGCACAACATCGAGAACATCCTTAACGAAATGCTGCGCGTCGGCCGCACCGGCATCGTCACCTTTCCCAATTTCGGTTTTTTGGGAGAACCGTTGGCAACTGGCGCTGGGGCGCATGCCGGTGTCCGAGACCATCCCCTATGAGTGGTACAACACGCCCAACATCCACCTGTGCACGGTGTATGACTTTGGGCGCCTGCTCAACAAACTGGGCATGCACGCCACGGGCCAGGTGGTGATGCATCAGAATGCGCGCATTCATGTACTGCCCAATCTGCGCGGCAGCCTGGCGCTGATGCGCTTTGAAAAAAAAGACTGACGTAGACAGCAAGCTGACTAGAACTTATGTTGCAACGCAGCGCTCGAATGCGACATCAAACAAATAAGGACGAGGACAAGCATGGCGAACACGGACCTGGTACGTTTTGGTGTGATTGGTAGCGGCGGCATTGCACGCCGGTTTGCCGAAGGTTTGAAGGATGTGCCCAATGCGCAGCTGGTGACGGCGTGGAGCCGCAATCCGGAAAACGCGCAGCAATATGCGCAGGCATTTGGCGCCACCGCTGCGGCATCGCTGGAAGATTTGCTGGCCAGCGATATCGACGCGGTCTACATCGGCACGCCACATACCAGCCACGCGCAATACAGCATCGCGGCGCTGCAGGCAGGCAAAGCCGTGCTGAGTGAGAAGCCAGCGGCGACCAGCCTGGGTGAACTCGAAGCCGTGTTGGCGCATGCCGCGGTGCATCGCAAGCTGTTTATGGAAGCGATGAAGCCACCGTTTTATCCGCTGTTCAGCAAGCTGCGTGATGCGCTGGCAGCGGATCCGATCGGCGATATCCAGTTTGTGCGCGCGGGCTTTGCCAGCCCCGACGTGCCGATGGAACACAATCTGTACCGTGCCGATATGGCGGGTGGCGGGCTGCTGGACATCGGCATTTATGGTGCATATCTGGCCGTTTCTTTCCTCGGCGACGCCACCAATGTGCAGACCCAGGGCAAAGTGGTGCGCGGTGTGGATACCTTTGCCGCAGTCAACAGCCAGCATGCCCAAGGCTGGTCGCAAATCTATTGCGGGCTGGGCGTTGACGGCGCGGGCGATGCGATGCTGGCCGCACCGGGTGGCCACGTGGTGATCCATGAAAAAAAATGGTGGAGCCCGCAACGCGCCAGCATCCACTACAAGGACGGCCGTGTGGTGGAGTTGTCGGAAGACATCGTGGGCAGCGGGTTGAACTACGAGACCGCGCATTTTTTGCGATCTGCTGCGCACAGGCAAACTGCAAAGCCCGATTGTGTCGCACGACGTGTCGCGCGCCATGATCCGGCTGCTGGACCATGCCCGCGCCGGGCTGGATCTGGTGTACCCGTTTGAGCGCGGGTTGTAACTCACCAGGCGCGGCATGGGGTGGTCTAGACCCACCCCTCAAAGCCATTAGCCACGTGCAGAGATCCATGCATGCGGCTTTACCTGGTGGGTCTGGACCCACCCTATGCGTGTTGCGGTTCGCGCCTGGTTAGAGGTTAGAGCGCACCCAATGCAGCCACGGCGCGAACAGCTCGGGGGTGCGCGCCGCGATCACCGAGCGTTGCATCTGCACGTCTTCCCAATAATTGTCGTGATGGAACGTGGCCAGGCTGCAACCGGCTTCTTCGGCAATCAGCGCGCCTGCCGCGTAATCCCATAGCTTTTGCGAACCGTGCAACATCATGTCGACCTTACCGGCAGCCAGATAGCACCAGTCCACGGTGGAGGCGCCAAAATTGCGATGGCTGCTGAATGGGGCGACGGTGACCACGCGCGCGGGCAGGCGGCCGGTTAGATATTTGGTGTCGACCAGCGCAATGCCGTCGCCACTGACGATGTCCGGGCTGGTCAGCGGCAGCGGTTGGCCGTTCAGCCAGGCGCCATGGCCTGCGGCTGCGCTAAAACATTCGTCCGTCACCGGCATATACACCACGCCCAGCACCGATTTGCCTTCGCGCATCAAGCAATCGAGATCGCAAAAAACGGCAGGCCGTGCACAAAGTTGGTGGTGCCATCAATGGGATCCACCACCCACAGGCCATCACGATGGTGGTTGAGCAGATCGAGCTGCTCATGCGTGGTCATCTCTTCGCCCAAGACCGGATGCGGGGCCAGCTGGGGCAGCGCTTTGACCAATGCGGCCTGACTGGATAGATCGGCCTCAGTAAACAGGCTGCCATCCTGCTTGCGGCCACTGGCCACGTTCAGAAATCGTGGCATGACCTCTTGCGCAGCAACATCACGGGCAAGATCACACAGTCGGTTGAGCAGTTCCAGGTCTGACACAAGCGGCTCCAGCAGCGGTGTTGGGGACGGCGCGCAACGTAGTCGTAACCATTGTGCTACGCACCAGGAGTCGATCGATTGTATGCGAGCACAAAGTAATGGTCAGCCGGTTTTTTTGCGTATTGCCATGTCGGCGCGGCTTTGCACACGTTAAAACAGCCCGCGTTACGGCGGGCTGTTTCGTTGTGCTCCGCAAGCTAGCTACAGCTTAGTACGGCCACTTCCAGTCTTTGACTTCCGGCATGTCATCACCGACTTCGTTGATGTAATGCTTGTGTTCCACCAACTTGTCTTCAAATTTCTGCCGGATATGCGCACCCTTGACGGCAGATGCGGCACGCGATCAATCACATCCATGGCCAGCGAATAACGGTCGACCTGGTTCATTACCACCATATCGAACGGCGTGGAGGTGGTGCCGTTTTCGATATAGCCACGTACGTGCAGATTGTCATGGCCATTGCGGCGATAGGTCAGGCGGTGAATCAGCATGGGTAGCCGTGGAAAGCAAATACGACCGGTTTGTCCGTGGTGAACACCGAATCAAACTCGTGGTCATCCAGGCCGTGCGGGTGTTCCACCTTGGGTTGCAAGGTCATCAGATCGACCACGTTCACAAAGCGGATTTTCAGATCCGGAAAATGCTGGCGCAGCAGATCGGTAGCAGCCAGTGCTTCCATGGTCGGAACATCACCAGCGCAAGCCAGCACCACATCGGGTTCGCCGTCCTGATCATTGGAAGCCCAATCCCAGATACCGACGCCCTTGGTGCAATGCTTGATGGCTTGCGCCATGGTCAGGTATTGCAGTGCCGGCTGTTTGCCCGCCACCACCACGTTGACGTAATGGCGCGAACGCAGGCAATGGTCGGTTACCGACAGCAAGGTGTTGGCATCAGGCGGCAGGTAGACGCGGATGACCTCGGCCTTCTTGTTGACCACGTGATCGATAAAGCCCGGATCCTGATGCGAGAAACCGTTGTGATCCTGGCGCCAGACGTGGCTGGTCAGCAGATAGTTCAGCGACGGAATCGGACGACGCCACGGAATATGGCGCGTGGTCTTCAGCCACTTGGCGTGCTGGTTGAACATCGAATCAATGACGTGGATAAACGCTTCGTAGCAGCTAAAGAAGCCGTGACGACCGGTTAGCAGATAGCCTTCCAGCCAGCCCTGGCAGGTGTGCTCGGACAGGATTTCCATCACCCGGCCGTTTTGCGCCAGGAAATCATTGTTTTTTTGTCTTCGTCGCGATATTCGGCCTGCCATTGCTTGCCGCTGACCTGATAGACATCTTGCCAACGGTTGGAGCGTTTTCATCCGGGCCAAACAGGCGGAAGTTTTTTTCGATTCCAGGTTTTCTTTCATCACATCGCGCAAGAACTTGCCCATCTCACGCGTGGCTTCGGCCACGGCATTGCCTGGCTTGTCGAACTTGACTTCATATTCGCGGAAGTCCGGCATGCGCAGATCGCGTGACGCCAGGCCGTGCACATGCTTGTTGGCACCCATGCGCAGATCGTAATGCGGCGCCAGTTCGGCAGATCAGGGCGCAGCGCGCCTTTGTCGGTAAACAGTTCTTCCGGCTTGTAGCTCTTGAGCCAGTCTTCCAGGTTCTTGACGTGCTCAGGCGTCATGTCCGAGAACGGCACCTGGTGGCTGCGCCAGTAGCCTTCGACCTTCTTGCCATCGATTTCCACCGGGCCAGTCCAGCCTTTGGGGCTGCGCAGAATAATCATTGGCCAGCGTGGACGCGTAACCGGTTTGCCCGCATCTTGCTCAGCCTTGGCCTTGCTGCGGATGTCCTTGATCTCGGCATAAATGGTGTCGAGTGTGGCGGCCATGCGTTGGTGCATGTCGGCGTAATCGTGGACGTCGGCGCCCACTTCAACAAAGTAGGGCTTGTAGCCATAGCCTTCGAACAGCTTTTGCAATTCGTCATGCGAAATGCGCGACAGCACGGTCGGGTTGGCAATCTTGTAGCCATTCAGATGCAGGATGGGCAGCACGGTGCCGTCATTGACCGGGTGCAGAAACTTGTTGGAATGCCAACTGGTAGCCAGCGGCCCGGTTTCGGCTTCGCCATCCCCCACCACGCAGGCCACCAGCAGATCAGGGTTATCAAAGGCCGCGCCATAGGCATGCGACACGGCATACCCCAGTTCGCCGCCTTCGTGCATCGACCCCGGGGTTTCTGGTGCCACGTGCGACGGAATGCCGCCCGGGAAAGAAAACTGCTTGAACAGGCGTTGAATGCCATCAGCATCCGGGCCGATATTGGGATAAACCTCGCTGTAAGTCCCTTCCAGCCATGTATTGGCCACCAGACCAGGGCCGCCATGGCCGGGGCCGGCGATATAGGCGACGGACTGATTCTGTTCTTTGATCAGTCGGTTCAAATGGACGTAAATAAAGTTGAGACCCGGCGTGGTGCCCCAGTGGCCCAGCAGACGCGGCTTGACGTGTTCGCGTTTGAGCGGCTCTTTGAGCAGGGGATTGTCGAGCAGATAGATCTGGCCCACCGACAGGTAGTTAGCGGCGCGCCAGTAGGCGTGCATTTTGTCGACGAGATCGTTCGGGAGCGCTGATTGAGCACGTTTCACCTCAAAGGTAAGGAAGATCAAACTGGGGCGATGTCCGCCGATGATGCGGCGGGCAGCGATTGGGAGCCAGTATAGGCAGCGGTCGCCTGCGTCTTTCTGACGCATATCAAAGCAAAGTGGATTGCCAACTGGTTCCTGCGAGTTCGCGTAATGTGCGCTGCGGTCGTTGCCTTGACGTTACGACGGGCAACATCTACGCGTTTGGTCAGCTTAAGAGCTAGCAAGTGCCGTGAAAATATCCTGCATATTTTGAAAAAATATGCCGGGCTAATCCAGGACGGAAATGTAAAAGTGCCAGGCGTGGCGGCGCGCCGGGCACGTCTGGCACGTGCCGCGGCAAAACAGAAATCGACGGAAGAAGCTAGAAGAAAACCAGCGTGACCAGCACAAACAGCGGCAGCAGTATGGCCAGCGACCACAGCATATAGCCAAAGAAACCGGGCATCTTGATGCCGGCCTGCTCGGCGATGGCCTTGACCATAAAGTTAGGCGCGTTGCCGATATAGGTGTTGGCGCCCATAAACACCGCGCCCATCGAGATGGCTAGCAGGGTGGAAGCGAACGGCCCCATCATGTGCTGCGCATCGCCACTGGCCAGATTGAAAAAAAACACCAGATAGGTGGGCGCGTTATCCAGAAAGCTGCTGAGCAAACCCGTCATCCAGAAATACATCACGTCGACTGGCTGGCCGTCAGGCGCGCTGACCAGTTTGATCAAGGGCGCCAGATGCCCGGCCTCACCCGCGCGCAGGATGGCGATGGCGGGCGCGATGGTAATAAAGATACCGATAAACAGCTTGGCCACTTCCACGATGGGAAACCAGCTAAAGGCGTTGCTGCTGCGGATGGCCTTGGGCGTGATCCACAAGGACACCAGGGTAAGCAGCAGCAAGATGCCATCGCGCACCAGGCTTTGCAGCGTGACCGGGGTGCCGTAGACATCAAGCGTGATGCCGCTTTGCCAAAGGCCGGACAGCAACACTGCGCCCACTACGCCCGCGATCAGAACCACATTCCACAGACCGCTCAGGCGTACTGGCTGCGGCGTGATGGTCTCCGGCATGGCCACGGTCTGCTTGCGCCACAGATAGCGATCCAGCGCGTAGAACACTGCCAGCAAAACCACGGCGCAGAAGGCCACCGATGGCAGCATATGCTGCACCGTCCACATAAAAGACACGCCCTGCAAAAAAAACCGAGAAACAAGGTGGATCGCCCAGCGGGGTAAGGCCGCCACCGATGTTGGCAACCAGAAAGATAAAGAACACCACCACATGCACCTGATGCTGGCGCTGGGCATTGGCGCGCAACAGCGGGCGAATCAGCAACATCGCGGCGCCGGTGGTACCCATGATCGAGGCCAGCACCGTGCCGAGCGCGAGCAGCGCGGTGTTCAGCCGGGCCGAGCCGTGTAGATCGCCCGCCACCAGAATGCCGCCCGAGATCGTATACAGCGCGAGCAGCAGCAAAATAAACGGAATGTATTCGCCCATCAGTGCATGGACGACCGCGTGGGCAGCGGCATCAAGGCCAAACGCGCCAGCGTACGGCAGCAACAACGCCACGGCCCAGAAGGCCGCGATCTTGCCAAAATGGGCATGCCAGAAATGCGGCGCCAGCAGCGGAAACAACGCAATGCTGAGCAACATCCCGGCAAACGGGACACACCAGGCCAGCGACAGGCTGGCACCCTCCACACCGGTGGCGGCGCAAGCCAGCGAGGGCAGCAACAGGGCGAACGTGCCCACAAACAGGGGGCGCAAATTCGCCGCACGCAAGATCTTTAACAAAGCGGACATCGGCACTCTTCAAGTCGGAGCCACATTAAAGTGGCGATTACGATAAAAAAAGCAGCCGGTGGCCCGGACTGCCCGAGGCAGGGTGCCAGAAACGCCCCACATCAGGCAGTGTCTGATTACCGCGCTTTTACCAGGAACCTGTGTTGGCCATCGATGCCCACGGCTCTTGCGGCTCAAGGCGATCACCCGCTTGCAGCAGTTCAATCGAAATCTGGTCGGGCGAGCGCACAAAGGCCATATGGCCATCACGCGGCGGGCGCAGGATGGTCACGCCATGGTCCATCAAACGTTGACAGGTGGCGTAGATATCGTTGACTTCATAGGCCAGATGACCAAAGTTGCGGCCGCCGGTATAGACCTCGGGATCCCAGTTAAAGGTCAGTTCAACTTGCGCCTCTTCATCGCCGGGCGCTGCCAGATAAACCAGGGTAAAGCGACCTTTCTCATGCTCAGTGCGGCGCACTTCCTGCAGGCCGAGCGCGTCGCGATAAAACGCCATCGAGGCTTCAAGATCGGTCACGCGGACCATGGTGTGGAGGTATTTCATGGGAGTTCTCATGCCTTGCAATAAAGAGAGGAAAGGCGCACCGCACTCGCGTTTGACGCGCCGCGACGCAGCCTTCTGATGGACCGTAGCGCACTATATCGCAGCCCGCTGTCGGTTTGAATATTGCAGCCCGCGAGCGCGATGGGCAGCATAGGAGCCCGCACGACCCTGCCGGTTAAAGCCTGGCATCAGACCCATCAAAAGCAAGATTCAAGGATTTCGGTATGACAGTGCTGCGCGTAGCCCTGGTGGGCGAATGCATGATCGAACTGCAAGAACGGGAGGGCGGCTTGCTGCGGCGCGGTTTTGGCGGCGATACGCTCAACACCGCGGTTTATCTGGCGCGCTTGCTGCGTAAGCACGCGGCGCAAGTCAGCTATGCCACCGCCTTGGGCGACGACGCGCTCAGCCAGTCGATGCTGGAACATTGGCAAGCGGAGGGCATCGACACCTCGCTGGTGCGACGCCTGACGGGCCGCATGCCTGGACTTTATCTGATCCAGGTGGATGCGCGCGGCGAACGCACATTCAGCTACTGGCGCGATACCAGCGCAGCCAAAGCTTATTTCGAGACCGCACCCGTGCCGCTGGAAGTCGACCTTGCCAGTATCGATGTGCTGTACTTCAGCGGCATCAGCCTGGCCATCCTGCCCGAAGCTGGCCGCGAGAGTCTGCTGGCCGCAGCCCGCTCCGTGCGCGCTCGGGGCGCGCGGGTGGTGTTTGATAACAACTATCGTCACGCTTGTGGTCCGACAGCAGTCACGCCCGCGCCTGGTATGAACGCGCTTTTGCCGTCAGTGACATCGCCTTGATTACGCTGGATGACCACATCGCCATGCAGTCCACCCCGCCAAGCGCGGCCGAGGCGCTGGCCGCGGTCTGGCAATTGCCGGTGCCGGAAGTGGTGGTCAAACAAGGCGGCGCCGACACGCTGGTGCGTGTGGCCAGCTTGCCACCGGTTTCGATCCCGCCGGTGCCCGTAGCCCACGTGGTGGACACCACCGCCGCCGGCGATTCATTTGGCGCGGCTTATCTGGCCGCTCGCTTGCTCGGCTACGACGCCAATATGGCCGCCGCCGCCGGCAATGCATTGGCGGGCACGGTCATCCAGCATCGCGGCGCCCTCATCACGCCCGACGCCATGCCTGCCCTCAATTTGTAATGAATCGCCGACGAGGGGTTGACAGTTGTAAGGCTCGTCTCTAAGATTGCGGACTCGTTGGGTCGTTAGCTCAGTTGGTAGAGCAGCGGACTCTTAATCCGTAGGTCGAGTGTTCGAGCCACTCACGACCCACCAGCGAATTCAAGGGGTTAGCGCTTTTGTGCTGACCCCTTTTGCATTCCGCAACGCACTCTCAACACACTCCCACGCAACAAGCCATCACACGCCGCCACAACCAGATCCGTTTTCTGGTGCTGCACGTAGTCTCACGTCCATTTCCCAGGACGAAAGACCACCCCACACTGCTTGTTGCGCTGTTACCACAGTCCGCTTATTGCCAGTGATTGCCCTCTGTCGTGGTCTGCAACGTCCCGAAACGAGCTTGTCGGTCATTGCAGGCCATTGTTCCAATACTCAAAACGGCACTCGCCGTACGAGGAAACAGATCATGGCAACCTTCACCAAACGCACCAGCAAACAAACGGGCAAAGAGACCTGGCAGGCTGCAATCCGCCTCAAAGGTTTTCCGCCTTTATCCGCCACGTTTGACCGCAAAACGGATGCGCGCGAATGGGCAAATGCAAAAGAAGCAGAAATGCGTAGCGGCCGTTACTTCGTGGGCAATGCATCACGCGGTACCACGCTGGCGGATGCAATTGACCGTTACATGGACGAAGTGCTCCAACACAAGGGCGCATCCACCATCCCGACCCAGCAACGTCAGTTACGCTGGTGGAAGAAACAGCTTGGCGACACGCCACTTGCCGAGCTCACCACCGCAGCGGTTTCGGCGTGTCGCAGCAAACTGGTCAAGGAGCCCGTCAAGAGTCTCGCCAGAACGGCAGAAAAGGCCGGCAAGGCACGTTACCGCAGCAACTCAACCGTCATCTCCTATCTCGCCGCGCTTTCTCATGTCTGCACGATAGCGGTGAAGGAATGGGAATGGCTGGATCGCAATCCCGTCAGCAATATCCGCCGCCCGACATTGAACAATGCGCGCACCCGTTTTCTCAGCGATGAGGAACGTGAACGCCTGCTCGCGGCATGCGCTGCTTATCCCGACCTCCATCTGGCCGTGTTGCTGTCATTGACGACTGGCGCGCGCCGCAGCGAAATCTGGCATCTGCAGTGGCATCAGATCGACCTCAACCGGGAAATGATCACGTTGTACAAGACGAAGAACAAACAGATCCGCGGCCTGCCCTTGATAAAGAAAATGTTGCCATTGCTGAAGGCGCGGAAAAGCGAACGCATGCCCACGCCCGGTGATTATCTGTTTCCAGGGCTCGTGGCAGGTAAACCCATGGATCTCACGAGTCAGTGGCGCCGCGCACTGATCAGGCAGAACTCATCGATTTCCGCTATCACGACCTGCGCCACACAGCCGCCAGCTATATGGCGATGTCCGGCGCTACCGACCCCGAAATTGCAGAAATCCTCGGGCATAAAACGCTGCAGATGGTGAAGCGCTATTCGCACTTCAGCGCAGTTCACAATGCATCCGTAGTCGAACGCATCGCCAACCGCGTATTCAGCACATCCACAGTCGAATAGTGCTGTGCCCGCATGGGCTGTTCTCTGCCAGAGCGACGAAAAGGGGAGAGTTTTGCGCAAATCTCTCCCCTCGGCAGCGTGATGTGGTTCGCACAAGATAGCGACATCACCACTACGGCAGAAGAGCCATGAACCAGGAAAAACCAGTCCGCAAACCCAATTTCATTCCACTGGCCAAATGGATCGATTTTCATCCTTGGCCAACAACAGCAGGTTTGAGGCACCTGTGGTTTTATCGGAAAAAAAACGGTTTTGATGGCGTCGGTATCAAAGTCGGCACCCGTGTATTGATTGACGAAGAAGCTTTTTTTTCGATTGGGTAAAACGCCAGCGCGAGACGATGTAATACCCTCCCGTTGTATAGATATTGACATACATGGCTACATAACTGGATGCGATATGGATATCCAGCCAGGACATGCAATTCCGTATGTAGCATTATTCAATAATACCGAAATACATATAGCCACGAGGAAAATGCAATGATTGACACCATTATTGTCCACATACGTGTAAAGCATAAACCATTTGGCGACATATTATATCTGCAGAAAAAATGACGATAAATGGATAACTGTAAAGAACTCGAACAGGGTGGCCATATCCAACTACATTGACCAACAGAAATTTTGCATTTACGCACGATCGATACAGCACGGCAGCATCATTGAGTTACAGGGTAATCCGCACAAGTTCTATCAGGCCACAATATTGCCGGATCGAATAACATGCGCAAAATCGCGACCAGCATGGTGCTGCATCTATTATCCGGCTTGGCATCACGCCAACGAAGAAGGAACTCTCTGCAATTAAAGACGGCGAGATAGTATTGAAACGCGTCGACGTCAACGGATGCACGCTGCTTGAGAGCAACGCTCAAGTGAATGACGTTTGCAAAGCGCTGAAAATATGGGCCGCGCAGACTGAAACAAAGAGTGCATTTTTTTGGTAACCCGCCCAGCGTTTACTTCGACCTGGGCAAAGGAAACCCTACACTGAAGTTTTACGGTAAACATGCAGAGATCAAACGAAACAAGCGTGATAACACGGCATTGATGTCCATGCTTTCGCGCCACCCTTCAAAGGACCAAGTAAAGCTCGATTCCCTGCTGGAGCGCATGCTTCGTTTTGAAGTGGTTGCCAGCTACAAAATTCTCAAACGATACAATCTCGACAAGGTGAAAAAAACTGGAAAAGCAATACGCCGCGTGAATTGTTGAATCGCGGTTTGTCACGAGTAAATCCCGAATGGAAAATCATCAACGGGGTGGTACCAGAGCTGGAGCAGATAAAAGCGCCATATAAGACCACGTTTGCACTTCATCGTGTCGGCCTCGACCCGAAAACGTTTCTTGAGAACCGCGTTACCTACAACAAACACCGCAATTATCTCAAACAATACCACGGTGTTGATATTGCCCAATCAGCTCTGGAAAACGAATTCGATTTAAAACTCAGTGAAATACTCAAACCTGAAAACTTTCATATGGGATATCCGAAAGTATTGAAACGCATGAAACTCGTTCATTTATGGCCTAATCTGATCACCGGAGCTGACAGCCTAATATTTTGACAACAACAACAATCGCTCCAGTGATTCGCCGGATTTTGCGAAACGGAGCGACTTGGTATGTAGGTTCTTGACTTCTTTCCGGATATCACTTTTGTCTGGAATCGTTCTTTCGCCACCGGGATGCTCGTACCGGTAAGTTGTGATCTCAGCCAGGGAGTAGCCAGCCAGAACAGCGTCACTGATTCTCAATGAATCGATCAGTATGTCCGTTTTCTGCTTTAGGGGTTTGATGACAGTAAATCCAGTTACCTTTGCTTTTCTTTCATCTTGCAGCCGTAAAAGGAGGCACTTGAGCTTTTTTTTCGACAGCGCATCCGCCGACCAGCGTAGATCCACAGTGATATCGGTCTGGAAATCTGTTGTCAACATACCTTCCCGGTCAATATCTGCGAGAACGAATGGCACGAAGAAATTAACTTTAATGTTGTGTTCCAATTTTAATTCATGCAGGGACTTTTTTTTATAGTCAAAAAAAATATTCAAGACCAAACTGTTTCAATGCGTGACCATATTTTGGAGAAAACCCGACGCCGGCTTCCCCCTTTTTTTTGCCAGAGTTTGATGTACTCGGACACCGTCATTTCATCATTGATTTCGATTTGCTGCATTTGGTGCAGAGCGGAGTCGGTGTCATGAGCATCATCATTTTTATGGGTGTTGTCGTCGATGACATCAGTAAAAAAACCACGCGATATCAAAATTTTTTTATCTTGCAACTTTTAAGGCCCGAATAAAATTTGCTTCGCCGTTTGAGATGCGCAACAACTCCTGCATTTGTTTCTAACTTGCTTCGCCGTTTGAGTTCCGCAACAACTACTGCATTTTTTTTCTAACAGAGTCGTTTCCCAGAATAAAGGACTGTCCAGATTGAAGAGGCGTGCAGGTTCGTCCAGATTCATGTATGCATCATAAAGCGCGCGATAATCGGGATGTCGGCGAACGAACTCCCACGCCCAGTCTTCGGCGTTGTCCGTTGACAGATCATCCAAGAGGTATTTTTTGGGTCATGATCTGGGCGAGAGAATTTTTTTTCCATGGTAAATAGTAATTTCCGTTAATGTTAAGTGGGATTTAAAATAATTCAGGAAAAATATTATTATTAAGCAGTGCAAAGCAGGCCAGACAAACGCATTGAATTCCAAATGTGTTATCAATCATAAGCGTGGGTAATTAAATTTACTGACGTTAATAAAAAAGTGCGTTAACGAGGGCCGCATTTTTTTGCAGTGCTAGAGCCTATAAAAAATATGGCCAAAAAAAATTATTTTTTATTGTTGAAGATTTAATTGGTTTGTTTGTCAAATTTAATTTTATCCGGGAAATTGCGCTAAAAGCTAATAGAAAATATAGATAACTTCACGGGTTTTATTATTTAACAATTTCGTGCACTAAAATTTTATTTTATTAGAAAGAAGTCGCGAAACAATTTTCTTGCGGAAAAAATGAGTTCTTGTGGTTTTCTGCGGAACGCAAAAAAAATATTTAAATCAGGTTGAAAAAAAAGTAAAAGTATTGCTTGCCCGTATTGTATGTGCGAGATAAATGCGCCTTGGTTGAACCTGCCTAATTAGAGTTCATGCTTACGTCAGTATCTGAATGTTCGGAAATCGTGCCGGATAAATGCCCAAGGCAATATTGATATAGATCAAGGGAGAGCTGTTTTGAGCTGTGCAGTTAGCAGACTAGTGGAGCGAAATATTGTGCGACTTCGGCATATCCTCGTCTCAGCGCAGCTCCAATAATTGAATGCGAGTAGGTTGAGAAAATGGGCGTGAGCGGGACACAGATCGCGACATTATTCATTTTTTTTCGCGAATCGGTGGCACGGATCGAGCAGGAGTGGGAGCTGGCGGGCCAGCACAGCCACGCACACGAATTGCTCGCAGGCACCGACGAACGGCAACGCGAAATCGCTCCGGCGTTAGCCCAGTTCCGCCGTGAACAACTGGGTATCCTGGACCAGTCACAACAACTGGGGCAGAACACGCAGCACGAGGCCAAAGCCCCCAACGTCAGACGCGCATGCAGATCAACGCGCCTGTTGATGGCACCGTTCAACAACGGGACGTGCATACCGTTGGCGGCGTGGAGCAAACCGCGCAATCACTGATGGAAATCGTGCCCGATGACACGCTGGAAATTGAGGCCAGCTTGGATAACAAGGGCATCGGCTTTGTTGACGCAGGGCACGAAGCGATTATCAAGATCGAAACGTTTCCCTATACCCGCTATGGCTATTTGACCGGAAAAGTCATCAAGGTCAGCAATGACTCGGCACAGGATAAAAAAACAAGGATTGATCTATCCGGCGCGGCTGACTTTGCCCACTAACCGGATTTACGTGAATAACAAATGGGTGAATCTGACGCCGGGCATGAAAGTGACGGTTGAGGTTAAAACCGGAAAGAGAAGACCTGCGAAGTATTTTTTTAAGTCCGCTGATTGAGTATGGAAGTGAAAGTTTACGGGAAAGGCGAAAATAATTTTTTTATTATTCGTATATAAAAGGTTAGCGCATGTACATTGCGCTGGTATATATATTATTCCTCATTGACTCTGTGTACATAATATTAATGGGGGTATATTTGGTTCGGTGCTCTACGCACAAGCGAGCAGCAGTTCGCGTGAATTTTTTTCGAATCGTTAAGAGCTGATGCGAAATCGGGAGATTTTTTTTCCAAATTGCTTTGGATTTTTTTTCAATGCGCCGCTCTTGCTCATTGCTTGAGCATGCGAATGTGTGCGAGAGGTAATGAAATCATGAAAATGTTAAGAGTTTTTTTCAGAAAAATTTTTTTTCCTTTTTCCTGGCAAAACCAGAAAAAGTTTTATTTTAAGAGTCGTAATTTTTTTTCATCTTTATTCGGAATTGTAATTGACGCAATTTCTTTAGGTGCAATTTTTTTCTTTCAATCTTGTCTATGCCAAGCAATTCTTTGTTCCCGGCTTATGGAAAATTTGCTGAAATTATGTTGGGCTGGTTTTTTTTCCGATTTGTATTTTCATTTTTTTGTGTTTGGGCTTATTTTCACAATTTCTCGTTTTCCTGAAAGAAAATTCGAATCCGTGATCGCGTATCTTGTATTGGTGTCGATTTTTTATATCAATAATCAGGCCTGTGGAATATAGGTTTTTTTCGCAGCCGTTGAAAGATTTTCTATAGCTAATAATATCGAGAATTATAAAAAAAATAACGAGAGGTTTGGCCGTTATGAGGGGAATGAACCGCTCTTGGCGGTGGCCAGATCGATAGAAGATTCTGGCAGTGCTTCATTATATGCATGGGATTTGAAATATCACTATGAAGGCATTTGGTTAATAGTGAATGATTCCACTGGGGATATTGCCAAAAAAGACCGGAGCCCAAAGATATATTGGACGATTTTGCATTAACTATAGAGATGGATTTTGTGAAATAAATCCCGTATCAAAAAAAATTGATTTCATTGGATATCCTCCTGAGGAAGTAATATATTTATTTGAAAATTTCTATTTGTTAAAAAAAATAAATAATCCAAGTGATGACTAAAGGAAGAAAAAAAATGGGAGGCATCGAAACTCTTCAAAATAAGCCGACAGCATTTACTGTTCCTGTCCACTTTCCTGGTCGGCTTTCAGCTCCTTGAGGCGTTTGGCATCGAAGACGCACATGCCGCCGAGCTTACCGCGCAGAAAACCGACGATTTGCTCTTCCGAATAACGCTTCCTTAGGTCCAGTCTCCTGACATAAAAGGATCGGACTTTAAATCGCGACGCTACTCAAATCTGGGGGACGTCGGGGTGACCAGCATCCCCAGCGAACTTGTGTTTACGTCACAGGGTCAGTAAGCGCCCTGGGGCAAGCTCACACCATTTGAAATGGCCGAGGATGCAGGAAAGCCAGGCAACGCGTCGTTTCACAGATCTGAACCGGCCCGGCCTCACTAGACACTTGAGAGCCGTTCGAAATACCGGCTTACATCGCGCCTGGTATGGATACGCACGGCACCGTGGCTGACGTCCGAGTGACGCAGTTATAGAGCTTTATCTGCCTCAATCTTTCGTTTGAAGATCAACACGTCAAAATCGCGCTTTGGAACGATCGCCTCGTATTGCAAATCAATGGCCGCAGCGCTGCTATCCATTGGCACCATTCTGGTCTGCAATGGTTCACTGAGGACCGCGATTCCATCGGCACTGTGTTCGCCAGAAAAGTTCATCATTAATGCGTAGGTTTCCAACTTGCCTCTTCGAAGGTAACTGGGAAGTGACGCCTCCATCGCAGGCCCAAATTTAAACGTGCCAGCACCGAGACGGTAGTCACCCCTATACATTGCCAATACTGAGCCTCATCGTACGCCGTACCTATCGCTAAGTAGCGATCTCCAAGATCTTTGCGCAAGAGGCTCCCTACGGTCGGGCCCGTGAAAAAAAATCGGGGGCAGTCGACACATGCGCGTCGTGGGCCAAAAAAATGCCACCGGCCTATTTGTTTCACGTAAAGCATCCATAATCCCGCTTTTCATGAATTGATCGCGAGCAGGAATCGCATCTTTGAAAGGAAGCGAGAAAACAGTAATGGCGGCTGTTCTGGCTGAGACCGCTAGATAAGAATCTTGCCAATCTTCCTTTGACGATGCGGCAATCCATTTATCGTGATTCAGTGCGAATTGAGATTTTAGTTCTTCACCCTCTCTCGCCAAGATTGCCCAGCCGTCCGTATTAACCATATCTCCGGAAAGCCTTCGCCATACTTCGTTCATTGTTGAATCTGACATCAAATCCGCCGCTTTTCCCTTCATGTCTGGCGCAACTTTGCCGAGAAATGCCGCAACTAGATCGTCTTCATTCGGACCAGGATGAATATCGATGCCGATAATGCGGATTCTATTCTCCTGGCTCACGTTTTCATTGTACCCACGAATCTGTTTCAAAAAAAGCAGCCATGCCTTCTAATCGGGCAATAGGATTTCGAATATCCTGGAAAACGCTCTCCGCAGAAGCTATCTTGCCCTGAGCATATTGATTCATTAATTTGCCCGTATGAAAAGGCATTTCAAGAAGAACTGTTCTAAGAGATTGCCTCTCGGCGAGTCCAATCACTACGCGGGCACGCAAGTCCCAAAAGTCCCGAGCCCCGTGGCTGCCTCGCCAATACCAATGAGAGATCTCCCACCGAGCTTTGACGCCAGGGAGGCCATATCCGAATCGGTAACCAACGGAATCGCATTCTGGTTTAGATAGTGGTCGAAAGCTTCAAGCTGACCTTTTCGGCCCTTATCGTCTAGTGCCACCCGTTTAGATAGGTCAAACTCGCCAGCAGATTGATCAGTCGTGCTGACTATGAGCTTATAGTTGCCATTTACGGGCGCAACGTAACGTTTATTACGCCAAGCATCTTGATAAAGCCCGTTAATGGCATGGCCAATTTCGTCGCCGGCAGTGTTCTGTATGTTTATATGAACAGCCCGATTAGCGCTGCGCACTTCCCAACTGCTAAGCACCCGCTTCCTCGGCAATTATATAGCATCGTTTCTCCCCCTTATTTAAGCTCCCATGTATGGTATCGGTATTTAAAACGCTGCAATCCACTGCCAGCGTTTCGGCGCACCAGAGAGAAAGGATAAAAAGAAGCGCCAGCTTTGGCATGATGTCACTCATTCAAATTAGAAAATAAGGATAGTTGCCGGGAAATTATCCCCAGGCAGTAGCGGCAAGGTTTTCATAGCAAGAAAGTCCAGCTACGGACTGGCTCGCCTGCTGATAACTTTCACTCTATTGCCACGCAAAAAAATATACGCTGTTCGCAGCCGGAAGAGTTACCGGCAACGCACGTGAAATATCCATTGCATGACCAAATGGAGCTACAAAATCGATGATCCAGAGCTGATCGCCCTCATTCCATTCTGAAAAATGAAGACTGAAATCCGGGTCGCTAATTAGCTTTTCCGCAACGTCCTGGGCAAGCCACGCCCAAATTACATATCCCATGGGATTGCCGAATGGGTCATAGAAAAAAAATCTTATTTGTGATAATTGAATAGGCGACTCGATCCAATGACTAACAGATTCTATTTTATATTTTCTATAATTTTCACATTTCGCAGCAAGCCATGTAGCTGTGCCAATGGCAGTTAGAACATCCCGGTTCGCTTCGCTAACGTGTTCAGTGATACGCGGCCTCATATAACCCCCTATCTTGTCTGCCAACTTGGTTTGCGATGCAGTAGCTCATCGACAAGCCCCTGGATGTTTGACCACCATAAAATTGCCTCCAGAAGAAGTAATGCGATTGGTGCAGCGATTATTTGGTAGTTTTCGAATTGGCCGGTGTTCAGTGACCGCTTCTTATGCACCAAAGATAATAGAACCATAAGTGCCCATAATATAAAATACATTCCTTATAACCAACCACTGACCGATTAATGGGTACAGGCGTGTCTGAGGCTGCAGTGAGTATCGGGGCCGCTGGAGAGGCTGTTATTGGAGCACGTGTTCTTTTCATGTCCCTTGGGATGTGGATTGCGGTAGCGGCTACAGGTATGACAGTGCTGATTTGGGCGGTAAGTGACAATGATCTGGAAGCCTGGTGCAAATTAAGTGCTTTTGGCGAAAACATAAAGCGGCCGATGCATATAAAAAAATGTGAAGACGCAACAAGAGTCGCTTTTCAAAGCGACCCGATACGCTGCCTGAAAAGGAAGGATATGGAATTAGTCAGTGGGCAGATTAAAAAAATTACAAGTGCGAGCAAAGCACCGCGCTTTTTTGATTTTACCGACTCAGATAAAGCTAAAATGGGAATCATCGCAATTGCGGCAGGCTTGGTTGGTTTAACAGCACAATCTGCGGCAACCCTGCACAGTTCTTCTTCCATGGAAGAAGAGGCCAGTTTCGTAACGTTTGACCTTGGAGATAAATCGATAAGAGGCTGGGTATGGCGATCACCCTTTGCAGAAGGTGACGAAGTGGAGGCTGCTGTCGAATGGCAGGACGATCACTTTGAGGCCTACGGAATCAAACGCGCTAAGGATCGTATGGTGGCCCTTTATCCGCACTGCTCTCGTGGAACCCGTAGCCATTGGCTTAACGCTATAAAATGGCTATTTTATTTATTACTCATGACATTGATTTTAAATGAAGGTCTCGCATTTAGCATTAACATATTTGCTGACGGCTTTGATAGCGCGCTAAATTCAGCAGGCTTTGCTCTCTGGACAATGCTTTTCTTTATTCCTTTCTACTCTTTATTTGTGTGGTCAACGGGCCGCAAATGGATGAGTTATGTACGCCTTGCTGAACGCACATTCACATTATTTGGCTGGGAAAATCCCAAAACTATCGACTTGGTTAAATCTTCCAAAGCGCAGCGCATGGGCAATGAGCCACGCGGCTACGGCACTTTCTTTTTTTCGCTATTAATCCCAGGTCAGATCGCAATGATAAAACCGTCGGCCCACGGGTTGTTTGTCCCTGAAAAAAAATGGAGCCTCTGACTGGATCTAACGGTTTCCCAAGTGCGTAGCCTGCAGCACGAACTCCTGCAGGGTCCTGTCCAACGGTCTGCCGCATCACCTGTATTGATTCCATCGTGCCCATCGATTTCTTTTAAAGTCGGGAGTGCAGAAACCGGTTCCCTGAAGGAGCGGTTTGAAGTGCGTACCACGCTCGCATGGCGGGAAGGGGGGCTAACCAATCCGTTTCTGAGTAGATGAACATGGTGGGTTTGCGGGTTACAGCATATTGCTTCAAGAATTCAGGTGATGGTGGGGTGACGTGATCGTGGAAGATATAAGTCAACGCCCCTGCCATGTTGATACTGGCAATGATGTCATTCGAACCATCAGCAAGATGCACCGATTCCAGTCCGCCAAAAGAATGCCCAGCGACAATGCCTTCATCAATGACATTAGCCTGTGCCCTTATCAACTTGAGTGCTGCTGAAGCATCGTAATCCGCCTCGTGCACCAGAGTAATATCATATGAGTGGGTTCTTGCCGCCAACGATTCGCAGGAAGGGCCTTCGGATTCCGCATACCCACGGCGATGCAGCTCGTATACATTGAATCCCATGGCATAGAGCGTTGCCTCCAGGTATTCCATCCCGACGACATCCTTATGCCCCACATCCATCAGAGCCGGGGAGGCTGTGCCATGCAGGACCAGTGCAAATGGT
>BBFD01000018.1 GCA_001313065.1 Silvimonas sp. JCM 19000 | reverse complement strand
AACCCAACCCAATCGGATCGGACTGGATATACCGCCCCAAGTATGGATCATATTCGCGATAGCCATTGCTGCTACGCGAAATCTCCTTGTCCCAGTACTGCCCCGGCAAGCGCAGGTTATACACAAACGTATTGCCCGTGCCTTGCGGATCTTCATACGGATTCGGTGCCGGTCCGAACGGGTTGGTTTCCCAGCGCCACACCACCTTGTTGGTGGCGGGGTCGGTCACCTGTTTCGGGCTGCCCAAGTGGTCGGGCCAGACGTAGTACGCCACGGCCGTGCCCGCCCTGTTCAGGCGCACCGCGGCCACCGGCCAGTCGCCCAGGTAGACCGTCTCCTGCACCTTCTTGCCGGTGCCGTCGTACGCGCCGAGGATGTGGCCGGCTTCGTCTTGGAGAGGTGAGTCGCCACACCGCCGGCGGTTTTCCACGCCGAACGAGATGTGCCACCTCGGAGGAAGATGTTCTCGGTTATTGAACGTGCGCCGGTATTTAGGCCATGCGCATACGCAGCCTGGCGGGCAGCATACTGTTGATTGAATGACTTTCTGCGGACGAGCAAAGCCCGCCTTTACCAAAAGGTGCAGGAACCACGCCTACTATTCACTTCTGGTGTCAACGATCACACTCCGCAGATAAACTTGCCGGCATCCCTCAGATGCGTCCGCGATGCAACCCGATCACTGCTCTTCTAGATATCGATGCCAATAAATTTCCAATGCATGTTTCGCCCCAAAATCGCCATGCTGAATCTTAAGATGCTGGAGCACCGTCGCGATTACCTGCCTTTGCTGTTTGTTGAAAAATTTTAATTTCTTTTCAATCCAAGAAACCCTTGGCTCTCCGTTCGATACGGGCGGGGTTAACGTGTTAATGACGGTGTCCACCAAGCATCTGCCTCGCAATAGTGCGCCACAATCAGATCGAGGTAAGCCGGTATGTAATAGCCAAAAGCGACATCAGAAAGACTCCCTAAAGCGTCTTCCGTATGAAATAGCGACATTAAGTCAATATTATTCCAGGTCTTGCCTTGAAATAAATTCGCCGCCTGTGCTGCCCCATCTGAAAGGCCACATTCTGGCGAAATTAAATCTGCATCCGAAAGCAAGCGCGCAGTCCCAAAATGATTTTTTTTATGGACAGTCTAATTAACGTATTTTCCATTAGTTACAACCTTTCAATTGCGAGTGGAGCTGGCAAGCATACATGGTGCCTCGCACGGTCTCTCTTTCAAGTTGATGTGCTAAGTCGCCCCCACGAAAGCATTGATTCATAATATTGTTTCTGGCATCCACGCTTGATTGCCCTGCGTTCGTTTTGTCACGAATCACTGCGCAACTATCCATTGGCGAGCATTTTCTCGGCTGATCGCAGCTCTGGCCTTTTTTTTATCTTTTAGATGGTTCGAGTGATCGTCATTGCAGTCGGCCGGGGGCGGCGGATTATTTACAGTGCCGCAGACTTTTTTTCCACCATTTTTTGCGCTTGAGCTGGGAGGCCAGGCGGCGAATCTGGTAACTGTTCTGATGGTGGCGAAGTCACACATGCTGCGCCATCAGGTAGAAAGCACTAATTCCGGATTCGCGCCTTCGGTTCTTCCTGGGTACTGCGCTACTCTTTCCTCTTAAGCCGGCATGTTGGAATTGAAATCCGACGGGAAATTTGGTCTTGTCGCTATATACAGCTGAGTCAAATAAGACTTGATCGAGTTTCGCATCTGTAAAATCTGCGCCGCTCAGATCAACGTATCCGCCCATGTTGTCAGGCAGGAAGGAAGCGCCCGTTAAATCTGCACCCGCAAAACTTGCATCTTCAAAGCTACCTCCAAAAAAAATTTCGCACCTTGCATTCGTGCGCCATCAAATTTTGCATCAATACCTAACGCTAGATAGAACTCACTGCGATTTAAATCCGATCCGCCGAAATTGGCACCATACATAGCAACGCCTTCAAATCGAGCACCTTGTAAGATGGCTTCGCTTAAATCGCAATCTTGCAGGCTTCCCTGTTTAAAACAAGCGTTTTGCCTGACTTCATTCACGCTGATTCTCCATGATCGTGATTTCATTGATTGATGGAAGTAGTGCAACTACCCATTAAGCCTTTTCAGAAATTTCATCAAGGGATTGGAACCAGATTCCTTGGAGGAAAGATTACTCTCAATCCTTCACTAACTATCCAATACGTAAGCCCAAATCCTGTAGTAACACCGGCAGCTTTTTTTCACTGCTCCGTTGTTGCTATCGAGGCAGATTGCCGGGGGAGGGGGCGATGGAGGACCACCGCGTCGGTCGCGACAATCCTGCTCATTTTTTCTCCAAATCCTTCTTATATTTATCACGCAGTTGCTCATGGCCCCACACAGAATCTTTTAACGCTCCCCCCGGGCCGGAAAATCCCGGTGCATAGTATGGAAAGTTCTGCGGATTATTAGCCAGGTTATCGAGTTGCCGTTGTACTTCTGTTTTCAAGTTAGCGATACGCTTTGGGATGTTTTTTGCACCCTTGACTGTTGGGATCCATAGGACTGTTTGACAAACCCGCTTTGGCGAGTCCGAGCCAATCCGAATAGGAGTTTGGATTCCCGTCCACATATGCGTATGTATTGATGCCCCCACGCAGCCCGATCGGATCGCTCTGGATATACCGCCCCAGGTACGGATCATATTCGCTGACCCCGTTACTGCTCCGCAAAATTTCCTTGTCCCAGTACCGGCCCGACGAGGTAAACAGCAAGGTAGCGGCCAACGCTGATCCGTCGGCACCCAGCAAACAGACCCCAAACAGCACAAACAACAACGCCCACCTGGCTGGTGGGCGTTATCGGTATCACGCTCTTTCTTTCCCTTCTGCCGCAGCTTTCTTCCTGGATTTGGCCCACGCAAACCATGCGACCAAATAAATGCCGTATGCCACATCAGCCCAGGATGGAGTGAACGGGATGCAAAATGCATAAGCTGCGCCAAGCACCGTGGCCCCGGCAAAGAGATATTTTTTTTCCCACGTCATAAATGTTCTTTGATGTCCGATTCAAGATTGAAACGTCATTGATCACATGACAGCTTGGGCTTCACGTGGGGTGTGGGCTATCAACGCTCGGCCAAAGCCTAACGGGTCGATTGCGCCTAAAGGGTTGCCGTTTACATATGCATAAACTTTATGCGGGTTTATCGATGTTAAGAGGCGGCTACATCGACAGCTTTATCCATGATTAATGAGAACTCTTGCGCCAAATCCTGTCCATAAATCAGGGATATGTATTCAAGGCAAAAAATTCCTCGACGATCTTGACTTTGTTGCAAGAAAATCCAGTAGAAAAAAGAAGTGCTGAATAATCTTTTCTTCCATTGTCACTTTCCCAAATCCCAATCTGGGAAAAAGGATTCTCTTCTGGCCATGATTTTTTTTATATCTAGCGCACTAGCCAATTTTATTGCACTCATAAAATGCTCTCGCCCAAGCAATGATCGATCCCGATCATTGCTATCAGCAAGATGCGCGCCAACCAACATTCTTGCAGGCAAATGACTTGGCGTGTCTCTTAGAATTTCCTCGCAAAGCGCCAGTGCGCCGTCGATATCTTCTTCATTTATATATTTCGCATATGCGGTCGCGAATAATGTATCAGTCCCTGTGGGTTTTTTCTTCATTTGGTGCCATTGTTTTTTCCTTAATGCGAAAACAGGTAAGAAGTTGCTGTTGCAGGAACTGCCACTTCGGGGGCCAACACATAAAACAGCCCCCCACCACTATACCCAGCAGGAAACATATCCATATTCGAGCTGCCGGGAGGCGCAGAGCTCGGGGCCCCTGCCGTTGGCGTACCTGGTTGACCGGAAACAGCTGGCGGTGGTCCGGGCGGAAAATTGGTATCGCACCATTGGCGAGCAGCATCTACTTTAGCTTGCGTGGAAGAATCAAGAATGCAAACGTCTTGCTGCCACTTTCTCAGTTCTGAGCAACGGTCCTTCATCTTTTGATCGTGGGTGCCATCGTTCTTGTAGTTGTCTTGCCAATGTTCAAACCCCCGTGACCCTGGCCAATCATCAGGGTTGTTTCGCAAAGACTGGCTATGACTGGGGCCGCGTCCCGCCAGTCCCAATGGATCAAACTCATTTAGAGGATTAGCGCTCGTATATGCATAAATCTTTCCAGACCCTACATACCGGCGGCCTTCTCAAAGCATGTTATGCCTTCGGCATCCAGGCAAATCCTGGAGCCATCGCCGCCCTCCAGTTTTGCTCGCCAAAATCCTGCCTCACCCGTGGCCGTAGTACCATGCCAAACAATCCCGGATAGCGATATGACTCCGGCGTTTTTTTATCGTCCCACTCCCATGTCCCAGAAATACTTTCAGTTTTTTCCCTGACTGGAAATTCTCAACGAGTATGTCTTCCCCGTTTTAATCTCAAGGCTGTACTCAGCATAACCATTTTTTTAGTGAATACTTTCCTTCTGGCGTTATCTGCTTGGGCTGACAAGCTGTTAGCCCAAGCACACAAAATAGAAAAAAAGTGCGAAAACTTTAATCATCGAAGTGGTTCCGTCCAAGTATAAGTTTGTCGCATATTCCCGAAATTACTAAATGTAGAGCGTTCCCAATCAGGCCCAATACCATACAAGAAAGATTTCATTGCTTGAGTCATTGGACAAGACAAACCTGATTTTATCGACGTCTACGGGATAAATATCAATCCGATAACTATGCCGTGTGGTTGCCGTTGGCGTCGTAGGTGTAACTCCGGGCGGGGATGTATAACAGTTCGTTCGCCATTTCGATGTATTGCCTGCGGTTGCGTTCACCGAGAGGACGCCGCCTGCCATGGCGGCGCAGAGCGACGAAACCCCATCCGGCTTGGTCTGCTGGTGCTGACATCCTGCTGGTCCAAACACAAAAAAAGGAACAAGAGCGAAGATTTTGTATTTTTTTATGGTTTCACATGAATTTTAAATCCATCTATCTCTGTATATCCGAAGACAGAGTCATCAATTGTTATTTTTTTACCAGATCATCTTGAGGGGCGTACTCCTCCAGATTGGATTTCAGCATCAATTTATAGTCATTAAGAAAAAATGAAGTCCAAGCGCCCTTTTTTTGGGTTCATTTAAAGCAAGCAGCTTCTGTTTTTTTTCATTAAATACGTCCGTAAAATTAAACGGCGATGAATCACCATCTGAAGTGCTCAGTACCCCATTACCATCCACCAGCCTCCAATCACACAGGTAAATCCATATTTCAACGGGAAACTCACTTTCGTTTCGTAACAACTCAAAAAAAAGAAAGCTCCCGTACCCTTTCGTGAAGCGTTTAACTTTTAGTGGCAGTAACTTCGAAAACCATTCGGGCAATCGTTCCATTTAGCATTTCCCTTCCAAAATCTGGCGTGCGATATCTCTTCTGCATGCGCTGGCCGATGGCGTTGTACGTGTACGTGCCCAGCACCGTGCTGCCTTCGGTGGTTTTGACCATGCGACCGACGTTGTCGTACACGAAGGTCGTGCCGCCACGGCTGGTCTGGTTGCCGGTGGCGTCGTAGCCGAAGTAGACCACCGGGCTGGCGGGGATGTTGTTCAGGCGGTTGCTGGTGGTGCTGTTGACAAAGGGCAGGCCGGACGATGAGGTGCGGTTGCCGTTGGCGTCGTAGGTATAGCTCCAGGTGCCGGTGCCTGCAATGCTGTTGGTGGTCATCCGGTCAAGACCGTCATAGCGATACGCGGCGGTAAATTGCGGATGGTTCGAGTCGACGGGTGCCCACCTCGTCGTGGCTTTGTCACCATCAGGCAAAGGTAACGTGGCTCTCCACATTGGCGACGTGGAGTGCCCGCTCCTCAATATTGTGTTGTTGCATAAATCGGCTGGGCGCTTCGGGAATTCAATAGAGAAGAATTTGCCTCTGTGAAGGAAGATTTTCGCTCTCAGCGTTTCGGGTCCCTCCGCTCGCAATAAAACTGTTGCCGCGTGAATGTCTGGCCGATCCAGTTTAAACAGCGGCGCCGCAGCATTTTCCCGGTAGAAGAAGCACACTTTTGCACCTCCGGCCTGATGCTGTACAAACGAAACAGCAGCAAGCTGTGCATCAAGAATGCACTTGCTTTCCTCTTGCAATGAGCTTCGCCATGCATCAAACACAAGTCGTTCATAAGGCAGCAGCTTTTTTTTGCCGGCGAACTGGCAATTCCACAAGCCCGCCACCCAATTCAGAATTGATCCACTCATCATTTGCACCCACACCCATTCATAGCGGCGTCGCCCGTGCCAACAGCACTACCGGCAACTGCGCCCTTATAGACTTACGGAATCCGATCAAGTTGTTGTAACCACGCGGGATATTTAGAGCCCAAATCGCGCCAGCCGCGCGGATGCCGGTATGGATAGTGATAGTAGGAACCCGTTACTGCTGCGCGAGATTTACTTGTTCCAATACTGTCCCGGAAAGCGCAGTTTGGTTTCCCAGCGCCACGCGACTTTGCTGGTGGGCGGATCGGTCACCTGTTTCGGGCTGCCGAAGTGATCGGCCAGACGCCCGAGTAAATGGTCTCCCGCACCATTTTTTTCTAGTGTCGTCTTACTCGCCGAGGATCAAAAAGTTGGTTCAGTGATTATTGAGGCATTTGATGCTAAGGGTATTGGATTTGCGATTCCGGTGCAGACGGTTTATCACCATGGCGGGTCCGATGTATGCGGCGGGGCTGCGGGGGCGTCGGGTGGGGCGGCAGTAATACCGCGCCTTCCCACGGCCGATCTTGACCGCCTTGCAATCGCCAAGGTGCGGAATTGAGCTGATGTTGGATTCAATTGGATTGGAGTTGCCTGGTATGGTCATTTAACAAAACCAAAGTATCCAAAGCCCGGCCAAGTTCGGATTGGCTCGGCCCGCCCAGTCTTCGTTTAACTCCGACATCCAAAGCATCCATTCTTGAAGAACATCGTATTGCGCCGGCGTTAGACCTATCCATCGCTCAATAAAATAGTCATCCCATAATTCAGGCTTGGGGGATCGATCCAGTATCATTGTTACGGCCTGCACGACAGATATGTCGGGCCGGAGGTCTTGAACGCTGCAAGCCACCACGGCGGGAAGATAGTATTTGAACCAGGCCGGTGAAAATCCATAGAATGCGTCGGAATACTGTGTGAGATCCTCTAAAGTTAGCTGATTCCACGGGCGCTCCCTTAGCGCAGCGGCATCGTTATATTCGGTTGTATTCGGCGTTGCTCGCCTTTCCGGTTCGGCAGGCAATTCAGTATCAAATGCCTTGGTTAATTTTATTAAGAGATCACTCATCAGAACCCTCCAATTGAGCATTTAGCGATAGCGCGCCAAGCCCGCGTGCCGACTATGCTTGGCAGCAACGTATACCAGTCGGTGTTTTGTCTGTAATTATCCAGTAACTAGAACAGATTTTTTTATTGCTTTGTCCGCATTTTTTTATATTCGCAAGGTAGATCTAGCGATTTCTGATAGGCGATGGAATCCTTCACATCTGCCCATATACGGATCATATTCCCGGAACCTCTTACTGCTCCCCGCTAATTTCTGGAATAGGCGCTCACCAGCCATATTCCGGCACGAAGGATCAAGACTCTAATCAATAATTGGCGTTGCGCCTGAGATACTCCAGCAAAACTCGCCACACATCTACGTCTCCCACCAAAAAAGCTGTCTGCCTCCTTCCACTGGGGTAGATTCATGGCTGATTCGATTTCGTATTTGCTGGCGAGGTCGATTGCGTTTCGCACGGCATCGGCCTCATCTTTCAATCCCACCTTTTCATAGGCATTGGCGACGTCCGAATATTGAACGCCACCGGGAAACGCTGCCGACAGCAAGAGTTCAACACCGCCATTATCGATTATTCCCTGAGCGTGATACACCAGCATGAAATTCTTTAGACTTTCCTCTAGCAGAAGCGGCCTTCCTTTTGTGCCCGGCAACTTCGCTAAAACCTTTTGATAGGCGAGATCAAGCACCGTGTATTCGTCGTTTTTTTTCATTAATATGCTGCCTCGCAGAGGGCGACTTACCATTTAAGCTGCGTCTTATAGTGCACTTCCGACTAGTGCACTTCCAAGAGCCAAATTTGCCGTTTCTACACAAACAAAGCTAATGCAATCCCCTGTCAGGCTTCCCAGGTAAATAAGCCCCGTAGAACGCCAGAGCAATGAACACCATTACGCCAAGATGCTCCCACCACGGAAGATCCCAAGAAGCAACAAACTTGTAAATGCACGCAATGATGCCGCCCAGTATCAACAACACCCACCGCAGGAAAGTACGTACTTTGTTAGTCATTTGTCGTCATGAACAGTTGGGGCCAACAAATTAGCGAGCCGGCTTGCAAGACCTCGGTCGCATATTGGAAGGCGGGACAGGTTGAATCAACCAAGCGCTTAAACTCGCTATGCACTAGCGTGCCGCGAATCCAGTGAAGGGCACATCGGATGCCGTGTGTTGCATCTACATTTGCAGCAGCATATTCCGCCAAGCTTGAAGACGTTTATATGCCGCCGCCATTTCTGGTATATCCGGGGACCGGTTCAATTTAATAGCTTTGGCCTGTTAGCCCCTGTGGATCAATCGCACTTAACGGCGGCTTGCCTTGAGCCGCAAGACAATTCGCTCACCAAGCGTACTTCCGAGTTTCCAAGGCATCTATCCACGCGCCAAGCTTGTAGTCCCTACGAACAAGCTCCTCGACGAACTCCACGAAGTCTTTCGCTATCTCAGCGAAGACTGGCTCAGACCGCGAGAGGAAGTAGATGCGGCCAGCAGAGTCAAAGGCGTAGAAGTTTCCAGGCACATCCTGCGCGAACGTGGCACCCCCCTTCAACTGACCTTTTTTCTATGGGAGCGAACCACTCCTCGTGGAAGCTCAACTCTTCATCAACGTCACCGTACCCAACCGCAAGCAACCAGGCACGTAGAACGGTGGGCACGGAAGCTCCGACCTTCGCTTCCAGACGCCCGAGGTCATCGGCAGCGACCTGAGCATAAACCTTGAACACCGGCTTTTGCCTGAACAGTCCCTTCCGGCTGGCCGACAGCACGGACCTTGCAAGCTCGTCAATGGTCAGACTCATTTTTTTACCTCCGCACTCGTTCATCCAGCAGAAGCAGCCCCGCAAATTGCTGCTCCAGGGGCGCGGGCATCCCATTCATCAATCGGCGCCATGCTGGCCACGTTGCATAGTTCCCACCGGTACGTGCAGCGACCGCGTCGTGGCCACCGGCCAGTCGCCCAGGTAGACCGTCTCCTGCACCATCTTGCCGGTACCGTCGTACTCGCCCAGGATGTGGCCGGCTTCGTCATAGACCAGGCGCGTGACCACGCCGCTGACGGTTCTGCATGCGCTGGCCAATGGCGGTGTAGGTGCCCAGTATCGCGTTGGTGCCTTCTGTTCCGAGCGAGCACCGCTGACTCGCCGGATGCTCATCAGACGTACCGCATAATCAGCGCTTGGCGTTTAAAATTCTGGCCGATTTATCGGCTAATCGAAGGGCATTAAAATACTGCGAGCTTCAGCAGCGCGCAGATATCTGGAAAAAAATTTCTTGCCCATCGAAGAAGGGTTCGTCCACTTGTACAATGCGCTCCGCTCGGACATAAACCCAAGTAAGTTCACCGCGTTCAGTCGGATACACGATGCCGCTTCTGCCATGGCCGACGATATCAGCTTTGAGTGCCGCACTTTCTTCCGAGTCAGCAGTTACCAATACAAAGCTTTCCTCCCAAAAGCTCTCAAGGAGTTCACCCAACGATGACTGCACCTCACTTCGAAAAAAACAGGCTGGCCATATAAATCATATTCAACTGCCCTTTTTTAAAGCGCAAATCATTGAGTACCTTCCACGCTGTTTTCGCAGTCTTGTCACTATTTTTTTTGAGCCTCCAGGATCTGCTGCAGCGTTTTATCCTTCCATTGGCCGGGAAGACTTCCCGAACGCTCGCCTTACATTCTTTTGCATGATTCGATCCGCATTACTGGTCAGCCGGTTTATGGCATTTTGAATAACAGCATTCTGCTCGCCAGAACCCGCCGCATCCAGTAACGCCCTTAATTCGTCGACGTCTCCACGCCGAATGGCTTGTTCAATCGCTGCATCCACCGTGGTGCGCGCCATTGCGCTTGAATCGATAAACACTAAGGGGTTATTACCCACATACCCATAAGTATTTATCCCCCCACCCAGCCCGATCGGATCGCTCTGGATATACCAAGTGACAACATCCGGCCTGCCACACCCCGGCGGGCGGTTATCAAATAGTTATCATTTGGTTATCAAAAAAAGTTAGCAAATAGTTATCAAATCCCGTCCGGATTCAGTGGTTTTATGGCCACTTTGCGATCAGGCACAGCCTGATCGTGTGACGAGGACGCCCCGCAACCGCTTTTTTTGTGGATGGAATGGGTGATTTGATGGCCTCAGCGACCCTTTCCTTAACGCAAAAAACCTCATACACCATACGCACCTGTGCGGTGTGCATAACCGATTGATTTAAAATGAGAATTAGCCATTTTTTGTCACTCGATTCTGTATGCAAAACATAACAGAATCGCCGTAACCCACTGATTTCCAAAAGCAAAACTGTATACAAACTGTAAACAGCGAGGTGGCGGCCAATGCTGATGCCTCGGCTCCTGCCAAACAGACCCCAAACAGCAGAAACAACAACGCCCACCGTAATAGGTGGGCGTTGTAAATGAAGCATCTCAATACGAGTCGCAGGATAGGCCCGCTTCATTCTCCAGTAGCGTCGAGAGCGATTCAGCAGCGGAGGTAGACGACAACACCACGTCCTCAAGTATTACGCTCGCATCGGCCCCCAAACCTGCCGCCGCTGGACCCGTTGAAGTCACTTTCAGACTTCCCCGGAATGGCAGATATTCATCCCCCAGTGTGTTCAGCAAAACAATGTCATCGTTGACTTGGGGTAGTGCTAACAGATCAATAAACCCCGTGACATTTCCATATGCGGAAGTCGGAGAATGGTAAAGGGTAAAGTCAAGATAGATTTTCATGGCTATGGATTCAAGGGTGCGCCAGGAACTAACAAACTGCTCGCAGCGGCTGTTTCACTAGACATATCGCAACCCAACTTGCGACCAAGCGAGATCAACGTCCATATCTTGGCGATACGTCCGTTCAAGTCGTCGCCATGCCCCACCGATGTCGTATTCGTTCCAGTAACCGATGGATTGGGTATTGCGAATGCATTCTTGTACAGCGTCGTATCGTTCAACATTTTGTTCATCTTGCCACGCGCGTCATTAATCGCCTGATTTGTCGCGGCTTTCAACGCAGCGCAGGGGTCATTGCTGTTTTTTGCAAATCTTGTCATAGTGACTTTCCTCCTTCGGCGTCATCCCCTGAGGGCGCGGCGGAACCGGAGTTGCCGCTGGAGGTGTGTGCTGACAGATGTAGGCGAAGAAAACATCAAGGCAAGGATCCCCATTAATCGTCGCCAGCCCAGAAGGATCAATGTTGGTTAACGGATTTCCCGCCACATATGCATAGGTATTAAGCCTCCGGCCAACCCAATCGGATCGCTCTGGATATACCGACCCAGGTACGGATCATATTCGCGATAGCCATTGCTGCTTCGCGAGATCTCCCTGTCCCAGTACTGCCCCTGCAGGCGCAGGCCTCAGCCCCGAGGCACGGAATCTATCGTTGCCAGGTCGGTAATGCCTTGCAGAATCTTGCAGCGCGAGACTTCGTCGACCGCCACACAGCAGTCGCGTAACCCCCGGATCTCATCGCGTAAAAGTTGAAGCTCGCTGATGCGGCGATCGATCAGGCTCAGGTGTTGATCAACCAGTTCATTCACCGGCCCGCAGGCGGTCGTTGGCGCGTCTCTCAAGTCGAGCAGCGTTCTGATTTCGTGGTGCGTCATATCCAGCGCGCGGCAGTTACGGATGAAATGCAGGCGTTGCAGGTGGTTGCTGTCGTAATGCCGGTAATTGGTTGGCGTTCGCTCGGGCGGCGGTAGCAGGCCTTCACTTTCGTAATACCGGATGGTTTCTGTTGTGCAGCGGGCGGCGCGGGCGAGTTGGCCGATTCTCATGAGGCTTGACCTTGAAGTTACTTCAGGGTTTGTACTTCAGCACATCGATATCGTTTGAGTCCACCATGGCCAGTTGCTGCGAAGACAAAAGTTGTGAAATTACTGCGCTCCGCGCCAGACACGGGCGGGTTCTTTGGGCCGTGCTCGGGATCAATGCCGCCATGTTTGTGCTGGAAGCGGTTGCTGGTTGGCTGGGCCATTCCACCTCGCTGCTGGCAGACGCCTGGACATGCTCGGCGACGCGATAGTCTATGGCTTCAGCCTGTTTGTGCTCAATCGGTCTGCTCGTTGGCAGGCCCGGGCGGCGCTGGTCAAAGGTGGCTTTATGTTTTTTTGTTCGGGCTGGGGGTTTTGGCCGAGGCTTTGCATAAAGCAGTGAGCCCGATCATGCCGGATCCCGTGACCATGAGCATGACGGGAGCAGTGCACTGGCGGCCAACCTGATTTGCTTTGCATTGCTGTTTCGTCACCGCGCCGACAATCTGAACATGAGCTCGACGTGGACATGCTCGCGTAATGATCTGATTGCCAACGTCGGCGTGCTGCTGGCAGCTGCGGCGACCTCGGTTTCCGCCTCGCGCTGGCCGGATATCGGGGTGGGCGGGGTGATCGCGGCCCTGTTTTTTTTAAGGTCTGCTATTTCAGTGATACAGGACGCGCTGCGTGCGCTGCAGCCCGCCTCGGCATCCCGGTTGCGGCGGCGGATCGTCCTGTTGTGATCGCTTTGCATAAGTCACCCCCTCGCGACCCAAACGTTGGCCCGTGAAGGGGCTCCCGCTGGCGGGTCGCGCCCCCAGCGACGCAAGCCTTTTGCCTGCCGCTCATCGAAATGGAGGGTCGGCACCGCGCAAGTACAAAGGCCTGGATATATTAATTACAAGACCTTATTGGAAATATATCTTTGACTTTCTTTAAGCTTGCGAGGAATTCATGAAGCATCTTCTTTGCGCGCTTTGCCTGGCGGCCAGCGCGATCTGCGCGCCTGCGTTTGCCAGCAGCGAATACCAGTTCAGCTATACCTTCAGCAGCCCGCCCACGGGCGACAGTTACAGCAATCAGCCGGCAAATCCGGCCACGGTCACAGGCACCTTCTGGGGCACCGCCAGCGGTGACCTGATCACCGGGATTTCCGGATTGTTGATCTCCTATGTCCAGAATGGCGTCAGTGCCAGCAATTTGCCGGTGGAATTAACCTCGTATAGCGGCCAGGCCGCTGGCGCGGTGGTTTCTTTCTCCGGCGCGGGCAATGATTTTTTATGCAATGCAAGTGCCTGGGGCGTCCAGTTTTTTTCCTTTATCAGCCAAGGCAAAGATTCTGGCGCCGCCACTGATCTGTTCTGGTTTCAAAAAGGACCCGCCTGGGACAGTTCGTTTTATATCGCGACGGACTTTGTTGCCGATCCGGCTTCGTGGTCTGTGGTTGCGGTGCCGGAGCCAGAAACCTATGCGCTGATGGGCTTGGGCCTGCTGGGTCTTTGCGCGGCAAAACGTAGGCGGGTTTCGGCACCCGCAGCGGCGCAAGGCGACGGCGGCGTCCAGCAAAGCTGACCGTCGTCCAGCCGGGGCGCAGCACGCTTGTGCTATGGACGGGCAGTTGTACAAAGCTGGCGCATTCCATGTGAACTAGCTGACGGGCACCGCGGCAGTGAGCTTGAAATGCCGCAGTCACCCTGTGTGAAAAGCTGCGCGAAAAGTTCAGAACGGACGCGCGCAGCATGAGCTCGTTTTCCGCATGTGGGGGGCGAGTTGCAAGGCTGACGCGTATCGCGGCCAAGTTGATCCCGGTAGGCAAACAACTTACGCAGCCCAGGCAAGCTACGCGCGGACCCAGACCAGACGACCATATCGTCCAGCGGATGCCAGCGCCGTGCGGCGACGCAGTCAGTCGCGGCGCATCACCCAGTCGCGATGCAGATCGTCGCCCACCTGAAACGTCGTTTCACCAATGATCTTGAAGCCATTACGTTGATAAAACGCGATGCGCGCGCGTTGGCCTCGCTCACAGTCAACCGCACCGGCCCATCGATCCCGCTCAAAGCATGCTCGGCCAACAAACGTGCGACGCCGGCGCCATGATGTTCGGCTGCCACGTAACATTTGCTCAGTTCCGCAATCCCATCCGCCGCAGCTATCCCCAGGGCATCCGGTTGTAGCGTCACCAGGCTGAAGCCGATCGCGGCGCCGTCCGCAAGGGCGACCAGCAAACGCAGATTTGCGTCTTCGACCATGCGCTCGAAGTCATGCAGCTGCAGGTTTTGCTTTATATAAGCGTCGATTTCGCTTTGCGGGGTGCTCGGCGGGCAGGCGAGGGCAAAGGTATGGGCGGCGACTTCGCTGATCGCGGCGCAATCGGCCAGAATTGCAGGCCGGATGGAATAGGGCATCAACATTTCTCCAGATGTGTAAGGCGCCGGGTATGGCGGACGGGCGCGGCTACTCTGGCCAGGCGCGGGGCTGAGCAAGACCAGGTGAGGCAGAAGTTAACATTGCAGTCGCTTGCTCGCAGCCGATCGTTGTAACAACCGCGCTGTTTCCGTTATGCTAGCGGGCTAGTTTTCGTATGCCTGACCATCACTGATGGGCGCCGAAATTAACCGCGGCGTGCGCGGCAATACGACCACGGGATGCCACAAGCAATTGCCTTGTTGGTGGCATGTCAGGGCGTTTACCGCGCGCGCTCCACATTACGGGGCTGGTTTTCATACCGGCCCAGCCTGGCCCAAGCATGGCTTGTCGGCCTGAGTCACAAGCGAAGGATGGATTACCAAATGCAAGCACAACTGGAAACCCTGAGCGGGCTCGAGCGCCGTCTCAGCTTCTCCGTTCCCCGTGATCAGATTGCCTCTAAAGTCAACGCTCGCCTGAAGAGCCTGAGCAAGACTGCCAAGATCGACGGCTTCCGTCCTGGCAAAGCGCCGCTGAGCATCGTGTCGCAACAATATGGTTTCCGCGTTCAGGAAGAAGTGCTGGGCGAAACCGTTGAACGTTCGTTTGCCGATGCCGTGCAAGAGCAAAAGCTGAGCGTGGCCGGTTACCCGCGTTTTGAACCGAAAGACAGCGCTGAAGATGCTGACTTCCAGTTCGCCGCCACCTTTGAGGTTTACCCCGAAGTGACCGTGGGCGATCTGGCTGGCGTTGAAGTTGAAAAGCCGACGCTGGAAATCTCGGACGCCGAAATCGACAAAACCGTTGATATCCTGCGCCGCCAACGCACTCGTTACGAGCGCGTGACCACCCCGGCCGAAGCTGAAAACCGCGTGATCATCGACTTCAAGGGCACCATCGACGGTGAACCGTTTGAAGGCGGCAGCGCTGAGAACTACGCATTCGTGCTGGGCAAAGGTCAGATGCTGCCCGAGTTTGAAGCCGGCATCACCGGCATGAAAGAAGATGAAGTCAAAAAACGTGGAAGTGAACTTCCCGGCTGACTATCATGGCAAAGACGTCGCTGGCAAAACCGCGACCTTTGAAATCACGGTCAAGAACGTGGCCAAGGCCCAGCTGCCGGAAGTCGATGCTGACTTTGCCAAGAGCCTGGGCATTGCGGATGGCGACATCGCCAAGATGCGCGAAGAAGTCAAAGCCAATCTGGAACGTGAAGTCCGCTTCCGCCTGAAGGCCCGCGCCAAAGAAAGCGTGATGAGCGCGCTGATCGACGCATCGCCGGTCGAGCTGCCCAAGTCGCTGGTGGGTCTGGAAATCGGTCGCCTGGCCGAATCTGCCCAGGCTGACTTGAAACAGCGTGGCATTGATCCCAAGTTGGTACCGTTCTCGCCGCAAATGTTTGAAGCGCAAGCCAAGCGTCGCGTGCATCTGGGTCTGGTGCTGGCCGAAGTGGTCAAGGCCAACGGTCTGGAAGCCAAGCCGGAGCAAGTGAAAGCCATCATCGAAGATCTGGCGCAGAACTACGAAGATCCGACCGATGTGGTGCAGTGGTACTACGAAAAAACGCGAACGTCTGGCTGGCCCGGAATCGATGGCGCTGGAAGACAACGTAGTCGATTTTGTGCAATCGAAGGGCAAGACCGTCGAGAAGCCGGTGTCCTTTGAAGAACTGATGGGCCAGCAGCAACAGGCTTGAGCGGTCCGGATGCCGTCGTTGGGTATCCGGAAGCAGTAACCGGATATCCAACTCTCGTGAGGAACACCATGCAACACTCAGATTTTGAACCGCAAGGCCTTGGCTACATCCCCATGGTGGTTGAGCAAAGCGGGCGCGGCGAACGTTCGTACGATATTTATTCGCGCTTGCTCAAAGAGCGGGTGGTCTTCCTGGTCGGCCCGGTCAATGATCAGAGTGCCAACCTGATCGTTGCGCAATTGCTGTTCCTTGAATCGGAAAATCCGGACAAGGACATCTCGCTGTATATCAATTCGCCCGGTGGTTCGGTCACGGCCGGTCTGGCGATTTACGACACCATGCAATTCATCAAGCCCAATGTTTCGACATTGTGCGTGGGCCTTGCTGCCAGCATGGGCGCTTTCCTGCTGACCGCAGGCGAGAAGGGCAAGCGTTTTGCCCTGCCGAATTCGCGTGTCATGATCCATCAACCGCTGATTGGCGGCTTGGCGGGTCAGGCATCCGATATCGAAATCCATGCACGTGAATTGCTGAAGACCAAACGTACGCTGAATGAGCGTCTGGCCTTCCACACCGGCCAGCCGATCGAAACGATCGAGCGCGATACCGACCGCGATAATTTCATGAGCGCGGAAGAATCTGCCAAGTACGGCCTGATTGACGAAGTGCTGGTGTCACGCGCAGGCAAGGCCTGACACTGATGTTAAGATAGTGGCCGCCAGTGTTCTGCTGGCGGTTTTCTTTTTTTTCCTGGTCCGCTCCGGCGCGAGGGGGGGATATGCTGACAAACCCAAAGACAAATCCAAAGAAAAGCTGCTCTATTGCTCGTTTTGCGGCAAGAGCCAGCATGAAGTGACCAAGCTGATTGCCGGTCCGCAAGTGTTTATCTGCAATGAATGTATCGAGCTGTGCAACGACATCCTCAAAGAGGAAGGCAATGCGCAAATCGGTGCGGTTGCAGAAACACAGACGCCGGATGCAAGCGCTTGCCGTTGCCGACCGAAATCCGCGAAACGCTGGATTCGTATGTTATCGGTCAGGAGCGTGCCAAGAAGATTCTGGCTGTGGCGGTGTACAACCACTACAAGCGCCTGTCGACCAAAGCCGACAAGCATCGTGACGTGGAATTGTCCAAGTCCAACATCCTGCTGATCGGGCCGACTGGCTCGGGCAAGACCTTGTTGGCGCAAACCATGGCCAAGCTGCTGGACGTGCCGTTTGTAATCGCCGATGCCACCACGCTGACCGAAGCCGGTTATGTGGGTGAAGACGTCGAACACATCATCGCCAAGCTGTTGCAACAGTGCGATTACGACATCGAAAAAAAGCGCAGCGCGGCATCGTTTACATCGATGAAATCGACAAGATCGCTCGCAAGAGCGAAAACCCATCGATTACGCGTGACGTATCTGGCGAAGGCGTACAGCAAGCATTGCTGAAGCTGATCGAAGGCACGGTTGCATCGGTACCGCCGCACGGTGGCCGCAAGCATCCGAACCACGACATGCCACAAGTCGACACCACCAACATTCTGTTTATTGTTGGCGGCGCGTTTGAAGGCCTGGACAAGATCATCCGTAATCGCTCAGAGAAGGGCGGCATGGGTTTTGGTGCCACGGTGGTCAGCAAGGACAATACGTCCGGCATTGGCCAGCTGTTGCACGATGTCGAGCCTGACGATCTGGTGCGCTTTGGTCTGATCCTGAATTTGTGGGTCGTGTGCCGATTACGGCAACGCTGGAAGAGCTGGACGAAGCCGCACTGATTTCGATTCTGACCGAGCCGCGTAATGCGTTGGTGAAGCAATATCAGAAGTTGTTCGACATGGAAGGCGTAACGCTGGAAGTGACTACGGACGGTCTGAGTGCCATTGCCCGCAAGGCGATGGAGCGCAAAACTGGCGCGCGTGTCTACGCTCGATTCTGGAGTCATCGTTGCTCGACACCATGTATGAACTGCCGGCGCTGGAAGGCGTATCGAAAGTCATCGTGGACGAGAACGTGATTACTCAGGGCGCGGCGCCGCAACGTGTACCGTCTGACCCGGCTGAACCTGCCGCAGCGTAATCTTCAAAAAAACCGGCTTAATGCCGGTTTTTTTCAATGCTGCCAGCCACATAGCGATCACAGATGCATTTTGGGCCGCGCGCCACTGGGCGTCCGGCCACGCAAAAGTGGCTGCGCACGTTGAATTTCGTGGCTCCAAGCCACATTATTGATTTATTCCCCAACCACCTCAGGGCCCCAAAGATGTCAGAAAATCATGCATTGCCCCCTGAAGTCGCGTCCTTTCCCATGCTGCCGTTGCGGGATGTGGTCGTGTTCCCGCATATGGTTATCCCGTTGTTCGTCGGTCGGCCCAAGTCGATCCGCGCATTGGAGGCCGCAATGGAAGGCGGTCGCCACATTCTGTTAGTGGCGCAAAAGAATGCCCAGAAAGACGAACCGGCCATGGCGGATATTTATCCGGTTGGCACCGTCGCCACCGTATTGCAATTGCTGAAGCTGCCTGACGGCACGGTTAAAGTGCTGGTTGAAGGCCTGCAACGCGCAGACATGCTGTCGCTCAAGGACGAAGACGGCTATTTCAGCGCCGAGGCCTTGCCGCATGAGCCTGCCGATGATGAAGCCATGAGGCCGAAGCCATGCGTCGCGCCTTGCTGTCGCAGTTTGACCAATACGTAAAACTGAACAAAAAAAAGATTCCGCCCGAAGTGCTGACCTCGCTGTCTGGCATTGAGCTGCTGGCCGTCTGGCTGATACCATCGCCGCTCATCTGCCGCTCAAGCTCGAGCAAAAGCAGGTTGTGCTGGAGATGGGTGACGTCAAAAAAGCGCATGGAACACCTGCTGAAGCAGCTCGAAACCGAGCTCGACATCCTGCAGGTGGAAAAGCGCATCCGTGGCCGCGTGAAGCGCCAGATGGAAAAGAGCCAGCGCGAGTACTACCTGAACGAGCAAGTCAAAGCCATCCAGAAAGAGCTGGGTGAGCTGGACGAGAACGCCGATCTGGACGATCTGGAAAAGCGTATCAAAGCCGCAGGCATGACCAAAGAAGCCCGCGAAAAAAAGCCGAAGCCGAGCTGAAAAAAAGCTGCGCATGATGTCGCCGATGTCGGCCGAAGCGACCGTGGTGCGCAACTACATCGATACCATGCTGGCGCTGCCGTGGAAGAAAAAAAGACCAAGATCAGCAAGGACATTTCTGCTGCTGATGAGGTGCTCGACGCCGAGCATTACGGTCTGGAAAAAAGTCAAAGAACGTATCCTTGAGTACCTCGCCGTGCAAAGCCGCGTCGAAAAAACTCAAGGGCCCGATCCTGTGCCTGGTTGGCCCTCCCGGTGTTGGCAAGACCTCGCTCGGTGAGTCGATTGCCCGCTCGACCAACCGCAAATTTGTGCGGATGGCCTTGGGTGGTGTGCGCGATGAAGCGGAAATCCGCGGTCATCGTCGTACCTATATTGGCTCGATGCCCGGCAAGATCCTGCAATCGATGACCAAAGCTGGCGTTAAAAACCCGTTGTTCCTGCTGGATGAAGTCGACAAGATGGGCGCGGATTTCCGCGGCGATCCGTCTTCTGCGTTGCTGGAAGTGCTTGATCCTGAACAGAATTCGTCGTTCAACGACCATTATCTGGAAGTTGATTACGATTTGTCGGATGTGATGTTCGTCGCCACCGCCAACACGCTGAATATTCCGCCAGCATTGCTGGACCGGATGGAAGTGATTCGTCTGTCGGGCTACACCGAAGACGAAAAGGTCAATATCGCGCTCAAGTACCTGGTGCCGAAGCAAGTCAAGGCCAATGGCCTGAAAGACGGCGAATTGGTAGTGAATGACAGCGCCGTTCGGGACATCGTGCGTTATTACACGCGTGAAGCGGGCGTGCGCAGTCTGGATCGCGAGATCGCCAAGATCTGCCGCAAAGTAGTGAAAAAAACCTGCTGTTAAAGCCAACCGACCGCAAGCAAGTGGTCACTGCCAAAAAACCTGGACAAATATCTGGGTGTGCGTCGTTATGACTACGGCATGGCTGAACAGCAAAACCAGGTGGGCCAGGTCACAGGTCTGGCATGGACAGAAGTGGGCGGCGAATTGCTGACCATCGAAGCCGTTAAATTGCCGGGTAAGGGCAAGATGATCCAGACCGGCAAACTGGGCGATGTGATGCAGGAATCGATCCAGGCTGCGCTGTCCGTGGTGCGCTCGCGCGCGCGTCAATTGGGTATTGATCCCGAGTTTTATCAAAAAAAACACGACATCCATATTCACTTGCCGGAAGGTGCTACACCCAAAGATGGTCCGTCTGCCGGTATCGCGATTGCGACTGCCATGACCTCTATCCTTACAGAGATTTCGGTGCGTTGCGATGTAGCCATGACTGGCGAAATTACCTTACGCGGCGAGGTGTTACCGATTGGCGGCCTGAAGGAAAAAAAATTGCTGGCGGCCCACCGTGGCGGCATCAAGCACGTGCTGATCCTGAAGGAAATGTTAAGGATCTGGCTGAAATTCCAGACAACGTTAAGCGCGGTTTGGCCATTCATCCGGTAAAATGGTTTGATCAGGTGCTGGGACACGCACTTGAACGACAGCCCGACCATGCCGAAGCAGAAAACGGTGCAAGCACGGAGGCGATCAATACGCCAGCGGCGGATCGCCCCGGCGTGGAAACTGGCACACAGCCTACCAAGCACTAGTTGACACGCGTTTTTTGCCGCTTGCTATAAAGCTCAGGCAATCGGCTGACCGGACCTATCCAACCAGAATGAAAGGGGACGTAAGTGAACAAATCTGAACTGATCGACGCAATCGCCGAATCCGCAGGCCTGTCGAAGGCTTCCGCTGGTAAAGCGCTGGACGCTACCATCGAAGCTGTATCCAAGGCCCTGCAAGGTGGCGACGAAGTGACCCTCGTGGGCTTCGGCACTTTCTACGTGGCTGAGCGTGAAGCACGCAACGGCCGCAATCCGCGTACCGGCCAGACCATCGAAATCGCTGCTGCAAAGCAACCGAAATTCCGTGCTGGCAAATCGCTGAAAGATGCAGTACAATGATTGTCTTTGCTGCTGAGGGAAACCTTGCAGCGTAAGACCGGGGGTGGTTAGCTCAGTTGGTTAGAGCACCTGCTTCACACGCAGGGGGTCGGTGGTTCGAATCCACTACTACCCACCAAGGTGATTTGCAAGTTTTACAATAAACCTGTTACAATCGCCGACTCTTCTGGAGCGGTAGTTCAGTTGGTTAGAATACCGGCCTGTCACGCCGGGGGTCGCGGGTTCGAGTCCCGTCCGCTCCGCCAGATGTCAACAAAAAGCCAGGCTTTATGCCTGGCTTTTTTTGTTTTTTTCTGCGTTCAGGAATGGATGGTTTTGGCGCAAGACCGTCTATTACCGTCTTAACGGTGTTGTTGTGCTGCTTTGCTAGCAGACGCTGCGCATTGCTTCTGGCATGATAACGCCCCAGTCTACTTACGAAGGTGTATCTGTTCATGTTTGATCTGGTGCAAAAGAACCGAAGAATGGTCGAGGTCTTGCTGGGCGCCGTGGTGCTGGGCTTGATCGTAAGCTTCGGCTGGAGCGGTTACGCGGCCACGCAGGGCGGCGGCGACTGGTTGGCCAAAGTGGGCAACACCACCATCAGCGAACAGCAAGTCGAAGATGCCATGCGTCGCCAGCAGGGCGCGCAAAAGCCGACCGTGCTGAACGCGCTGATCGAACGTCAACTGGTGCTCAACGAAGCCCGTGATCTGCGCCTGACCCCCAGCGACGAACAGCTGCGTGCAGCCATCGCTGCAATCCCGGCTTTCCAGGATAACGGTCAGTTCAGCAAAGCCAAATATGAACAAGTGCTGTCGGCCAACGGCATGCAGCCGCTGCAATTCCAGAAGGACGTCGGTGACGATCTGGCGGGTCGCCAGTTGATGGCGCCGTGGCAAGCTTCGGTGGTGGTGCCGAATGCGGTAGTGGAAAACGCCGCTCGCCTGATGGGTGAGCGTCGCGAAGTCGTCACCGCAGTGTTCAAGGCCGACGACTACTTGAGCAAGGCCAGCGTGACGCCGGCGGAAGTCAAACAATATTACGATGCCCACCAGGTCGAGCTGAAAGCGCCGGAAATGGTCCGGGTGGAATACCTGGCCTTGTCCGCGACGCAACTGGCACAGCAGCAAACGGTGAGCGATGCGAGGTGCAGAAGTATTTCGACGCGCATAAAGCCGAGCTGGCCAAGGATGAGCGCAAAGCAGCGCACATTCTGATTGCGGTGCAAGCCAATGCGAGCGCTGCAGACAAGCAGGCGGCCAAAGCCAAGGCAGAGGCCATTGCCAAGCAAGTCAAAGCCAATCCGTCATCCTTTGCCGCGGTTGCCAAGGCGGAATCGCAAGATCCGGGCTCTAAGGATCAGGGGGGCGACCTCGGCTGGTTTGCTGCTGATGCAATGGTTAAACCGTTCTCTGATGCGGCCTTCAAGCTCAGCAAGGGCCAGATCAGTGATGTAGTGGAAAGCCAGTTTGGTTACCACATCATCATGCTGGAAGACGCGCGCACCACCACGCTGGCCGATGTGAAGCCGGCGGTCACTGAAAAAGTGAAGGCAGAGAAAGCGCAGGCGCAGTACCAGCCAGTCTGGATAAATTCAACGAGCTGGTTTATCAGCAGGCAGATAGTCTTAAGCCGGCGGCCGATGCACTCAAGCTGCAAGTGGTGCAGAGCGGCTGGATTACCCGTCAGGGTGCGCAAGATCCGATGTTGAGCAATGCCAAGCTGACCGAGGCGTTGTTCAGCGATGACGTGTTGAAGAAAAAAGCACAATACCGAAGCGGTTGAAGTTCAGCCGGCACCATGGTTTCCGCTCACGTAGTCGATTACAAAGCGGCGCAAGTGCCGCCTTTGGCCACGGCCACGCCGGATATCGAAAACAAGCTGAAGCATGACAAGGCCGTGAAGCTGGCCGCCGCTGATGGCGCGCAAAAACTGGCCGCGCTGCAGAAGGGCGAGGCGGTTGAGGTCAAATGGCTGAGCAGCGACGCAACTGGGTCGTTTCGGCAATCCGACCGTGCCTGCGGATCAGGTCAAGGCTGTGTTCAATGTTGATGTGAAGAAGCTGCCTGCCGTTGTGGGTGGTGCTGATCCTGCGCAAGGCTTTGTGTTGTACAAGGTGGAGAAGGCGATTCCTGCACCCGCGTTGACGCCGGAAATGCGGGCGCAATTGACGCAAAGCATGGAGCAGACCTACGCCGGTGCTGAAATGGCCAGCTATATGGCTAATCTGCAGAAAAAAGCAGAAGGTCGAAGTGAAGGCAGCCAAGTCCGAGTGATGATGGTGCTTCCGGTGTAAGAAAAAAGCGGCGCTTTACAGCGTCGCTTTTTTTATGGCATTCTGCTGTGTGTAAGCGATATTTCCGAAAAAAAACGCCGTTGTTCCGCTCAAACACAACACTGGTTTGATCTGGCACAGAAAACTATTGAAATTTCGATCGAACAGGCAGATATATGCGGTAAGGCAGTCCTTACACCCGCTCACGAGGAACAATCATGGTCAACTATTTTGAAATGGAATCGGGCGCTACGCTGGCCGATGCACAGACCACGCTGATGATGGGTGATCCAGTAGAAGTGGAGAGCACATACACGCCCACTTTGTATGGCCCGCAAACCGCCTTGCGCTTGATGACGGTAGCGGAAGCGGTAGCAATGGAACAACAGGCAGGCGCCCGCTTCAAGACGCGCTCGATCTAAACCAGTGCGGCGGCCGCTGTTCCAGCGTGGCCGCCATCCCTTCCCGCGCTTCCGGATGCGCGTGCAAATGGGCAATCCGGTGCGCACTGTCTGAAATCAACGCGTCATCCACTGGCCGATAAGCCACATTCGTAATCATCCGTTTAGCCGTCGCAACCGCATGCGGCGCCGCTTTCAGCAAGGCTTCCACCCATTCCGTGACACAGTCCCGCATTTGCTCTGGCGTCGCGACCACTTCATGTACCAGCCCGGCCTGCGCTGCGCGTTCGGCTTTGATGGCCTCGCCGGTCAGCATATAGCGCCGCGCCATGCCCACGCCCAGCCGCGACACCACATACGGCGCGATGATGGCCGGGGCCACGCCCATGCGGGTTTCTGGCAGGCAGAACGACGTATCGGCATGCGCCACCACCATATCGCAACAGGCAACCAGCCCAACGCCAACCCCTTCGGCATTGCCATGTACACAGGCGATGGTAGGGGCGGGTATGCGATCGAGCAGTTGCAGCAGCCGCGCCAGGCGCAACGCTTCGTCAAAATTGCCCGGTGCATCCAGCACGTCGGCGCGCTTGAGCCAGGTCATATCCATGCCACTGCAAAAGCGCTCGCCCTGCGCGCTCAGGATCAACACGCGTAACCCGTCGTTCTGCCCCAGACCTGCCAGCGCCGCGGTGAGTTCGGCCAGCATGACGTCATTGATGGCGTTGCCGGCTTCGGGCCGGGCTAGCGCAACCCGCGCAATGCCATTGGCATCAATACTGATTTCGAGTGTATCGGCCATCTTGCCTTTCTCCTGGGCAGGGTGAGCGGGCACTGCGTACGGCGGCGCTGCGAGCGGCTACCTCATTGATTTAGCACATAAAATCGTGTGCTGCTGGCATCCTTTTGGTGCACGCGGCAGGCGGGCAGGGCTTACGCGCGCTCAGCCCGGAAGGCGCATTTGTGTTAGAGTGCGCCGCTATCCTGTGTCTGTTTCAGGCAGTAACGGTTTGTGCATGGTGCGCAGGTGCTGCGGCCAGACCTATTAATGCGGATATTGTGTTGCCCTATTTATTGTTATCCACGCTGTACCGGTTTCTTTTGCAACGTCTGATGTTATGGACTGCGGTGGCTGTGCTATTGGCGTGTGCCGGTACGGTGGATGCCGCACGCGTCGAAATTGCCGGGCCTGGCGGTATTACGCTACCAGCCGAATGGATGGCGCCGCCCTCTGCCAGCGGTAACGCGCCGGGCATGCTGTTGCTGCATGGTTGCGGTGGCCTGTGGGCCAAGCCGGGTGTGCTGGCGCGCGGCCTGCGCATATGGCCGCACTGTTGCAGGAACTCGGTTATGGCGTGCTGCTGGTCGATAGCTTTGGCCCGCGTGGCGTGCGCGAGACCTGTACCGCATCGAGCAAAGGTGCGCTCAATTCCACGCGCCGGGCGGAGGACGCCCAGCGTGCCGTCAACTGGCTTAAAAATCGCAAAGAAATCGATAGTAGCCGCATCGCCGTGCTGGGCTGGTCGCAGGGCGCCACCACCGTGCTGGCACTGATGGACAGGGATAATCCCGGCGTACGCGCTGCGGTTGCGTTCTATCCTGCTTGCGGCTCTTTTTTTTGCGTGCCACCCAACCGTATCAACCTGCTGCGCCCACCTTGATGTTAATGGGCGAAGCCGATGACTGGACCCGGTCGAACCTTGCCATGAGCTGGTCACTCGTTCGGGCATGGATACCTTCCGCCTGGTCAGTTATCCCGATGTCTATCACGATTTCGATGATGCCGGCCTGGAAGTCCACTTGCGCAAAGATATCGCCAACGATGCCCATCCTGGCGGCGGCGTGATGGTGGGCTTCAATCAGTCCGCCACCGATGACGCTTACCGCCGCGTATTCAAATGGTGTTCGCGCTGGCTTGATCCGTTTCATACCTATCCCTATGAGCAACGCACTTCGCGACCCAGCGGCGTGCCCGCGCCGGCGCCGCGGCACTAGC